>NZ_QEWA01000042.1:0-104851 GCF_003390775.1 Thermobacillus sp.
TTTTCGGATTTTTTCACGATGTAGTGCCTGTGGACAAGTCGGAAAAACCGCGTCAAATCTGGAATTCAGTTATCCATAGCACCCAAGAGGGTGCCTACTTTTAGGGGCTTACTGTCGAACCCGGGTTCCGGATTCTGCTGCAGGCTCCGGCAGAGACTTGCAGCTCGTCACCGGCGTCTACTTCGAAGGCAAGCGCATCCGCGAGACCCGGATGTCCGTCGAACGCGCGCGGTTCGGACTCGAGCTCGACCTGCGCAGTGAAGAGGCCGGCGAATGGAAGATCAAGCCGTGGCATCCCGATCATCCCAATCTCTATGATGTGGAATTCGTGTTGCTGGCGGACGGCCGGGAGGCGGACCGCGTCCATTCCTATTTCGGCATGCGGAAAATCTCCATCGAGAACGGCAAGATTCTGCTGAACAACGCGCCGATCTACCAGCGGCTGCTGCTCGATCAGGGCTATTGGGCCGATACGCACCTGACCCCGCCGTCGGAGGAAGCGATCCTCGAAGACATCGAGCATACGCGCCGGCTGGGCTTCAACGGCGTGCGGAAGCATCAGAAGATCGAGGATGCCCGCTATCTCTACTGGTGCGACCGCAAGGGGCTGCTCGTCTGGTCCGAGATGGGCGCGGCCTACGAGTTCCACGACGAGGCGGTGGACCGTTTCACGCGCGAATGGCTCGACCTGGTCCAGCAATTTTACAATCATCCGTGCATCATTACCTGGGTACCGTTCAACGAATCGTGGGGCATTCCGCAAGTCTTTACGGACCGGAAGCAGCAGCACTTTACCGAGTCGATCTACCATCTGACCAAGACGCTCGATCCGTACCGCCCGGTCGTGGTGAACGACGGCTGGGAGCACACCGTGTCCGACATCATCACGCTGCACGATTACGAAGAGGACGGGGACCGCTTCCTGGCGCGGTACAGCCTGCGGGACGACATTCTCGGCAACCGCATTCCGTTCAACAACGGCCGTTACGCCTTCGCGCGAGGGTACGAATACCGCGGCCAGCCGGTCATCATCAGCGAATACGGCGGCATCGCCTTCAAGACGGATGCCGGGTGGGGCTACGGCAACCACGTCAAGGACGAAGAGGAGTTTATCGAGCGCTATCGCAAGATTACGAACGCGATCAAGGCCACGCCCTACGTCTGCGGGTTCTGCTACACGCAGATCACGGACGTGCAGCAGGAGACGAACGGCCTCTTGACCGAAGGCCGCAAGCCGAAGGTCGATCCGGACAAGATCCGCGCCGTCAATTTGGCTTGAATTTGTTGACTGTCGACAAACCCTGTCGGCAGTCATGTTTATAGATGCTGATGCCGACGCGATCAATGTGTTCGATGAGGTTTTGGCGGGACAGCGAATGATAGTCCACGACATCCACCTTGTAGGGGATGGGAAGTTCCTCGTTCAACCACGCTTGCAAATTCAGGGCCACATCGGGCAACGGCCGGTCGCCTTTGATGGCCAGGTCAATGTCGCTGCCCTTCTTGTAAGTTCCTTTGGCTCTGCTGCCAAACAGAACCACTTCGCGAATCTGCGGATACTTGCTGAAGGATTCCAACATCAGCCGAAAAGACTCCGGCGATACGCCATAGGTGTTCATCGATCCATCCCCAGCCGGCCGTGCACTTGTTTCAAAGCAGCTGTAAAGCGGTCACGAATGAGCCCAAATGCCAATTCCGCCATGCTCTCATCGTAGGTGTGCGCCATTACATTCCGCTTTTGCAACATATCCAGCCAGAGTTCACCGTCTTCGATCAGGCCATACCGGAACGCCTCTTTGATGACATCCCGCGGGAAATTGGCATCGATGCCGCGTTCTTCCATGTAATCTTTCAATGTTTTCCAGGCGAGTTCAAAAGTAAATTGATAGTATTGAATTGCACCGGCTCTCTCCAGCTCGGACAAATGCTCTGCAGTCAACGCTTGCACGAGCTTGTCCAGTGCTTTGTCAAAATTTTCGTATCTTTGCTTCCACCGGATATCGGCAGACATTGCGGATCGCCCCATTCATATAGGTTCCAACACGATTATAGCATGAAGGCCATGATAACTTGCACGGCCGGAAAAAGTCGATCACCCTCGAAGCGTGCTGTTTGTTCAAAATTTTGTTTTGTCCATCGCGTTCCCTCGCCTGCGGGCGGTTTTTCATCCCATGCTTCGCTTCGCTTGCTCGAGCAATCGGGCGACGTAGAGAGCGGCTGTCTGTACGGAGAGGCGTACGAAGCGCTATACGACTCGTTCGGGGAGATGGAACTTGCGGTTCTGTGCAAGATCGTCTTCCGTGAAGCATTGCGCGGCGGGACGGCGGATCTGGCGGACAACATCCGGGAGTGCGAAGCGACGGAACACGAGTGGCAGCACCATCTGATCGAATATATGGAACGGCTGGACGACCGGCGGATCCGGACGGTGGACGAATGGATCGGCCGCATCGATTACGAAGACATCAGCTTTTATTGACCCCGCTTCAATGCCGGATGCCCCACTTCGCCGCCCACAGGTTCATCGCCTCGATCACCGTATGAAAATCCCGGCCTTTCTCGGTGAGCGAATATTCCACGGTCACCGGGACGGTCGGGAACACCTCGCGGCGCACGACCTCGTTTTGTTCCAGCAGGCGCTCTGGCAGCCTTGACGAATCCCGGATGAGAAGGAGACGGAAGAACGGCCATGTTCGATCAGTTGATTACGGCCTGGTGATCGGCAACTTGTACATGCTGACCGCGATCGGCATCACGCAGATTTACGGCGTGGCCGGCGTGGTCAACTTTGCCCACGGTTCGGTGTATATGGCGGGCGCCTATATCGGGTGGATGGCGATAACCTGGCTGCACTGGCCGCTCGTTCCCGTGATCTTGCTCGTGCTGGCCGGCAGCGCCCTGCTCGGTCTGGCGCTGGAGCGGCTGGCGGTCCGGCCGTTCGCCCGGGCCGGCAGCACGATCCTGCTGCTGACGACCATCGCCGCCGGGCTCATCATCGACAACGCCGCCCAGGTGATCTGGGGGCCCCAGACGCAGGCGCTTCCCAATCCGCTGCCGCAATGGCACATCCGGCTGGGGGCGGGCACGGTGTCGCTACTCGATCTGTTCATTCTGGCGTGCGGGGTCGGCACGGCGCTTCTGCTCCATCTGTTCCTGTACCGCAGCCGCGCGGGCTGGGCGGTGCGGGCGACGGCCCAGGACCGCGACGCGGCATTGCAGATGGGGATCAACGTCAACCGGGTAAACCGGTATTCCTTCGCGCTCTCCGGCGCTTTCGCCGGCCTCAGCGGACTGTTGGTCGGGCTGTACTTCAGCAACATTTACCCGACGATGGGCGCCTCGGCCACCCTCAAGGGAACGACCGCCGCGCTGCTCGGCGGACTCGGGAACGTGCCGGGCGCCATTCTCGGCGCCTATGTGCTCGGCATCGCGGAGACGTTCAGCGTGGAATGGCTCGGTTCCAGCTACCGCAACCTGGTGGCGGTGCTGCTGCTGATCGCGGTGCTCCTGTTCCGGCCCAACGGGCTGCTCTCCGGGCGGCGGGCGCTCAATCCGGAGCCGACCGCGGGCACGTTCATACCCCATGGCCGCCCGCTTCGTTTTCCGAGGTGGCTGATTCCGGCTTCCGCGGTGCTCGCCGCGGCGCTGCCGCTGTTCGTGGCGAACCCTTATGCGCTGCAGGTGCTGGCGATCGGCTGGGTGTTCGCCCTGATGGCGGTCAGCCTGAACCTGATTTCCGGCACCACGGGGCAAATTTCCCTCGGCCACGCGGGATTCGTGACACTGGGCGCCTACGCTACCGCGATCCTGACCAGTCGGCTCGGCCTGCCGTTCTCCGTGTCGTTGCTCGTATCGCCCGTCGTGGCGGCGGTGATCGGCGTCCTGCTGTGCTACCCGGCCCTCCGGCTGCGCGGCCAATACCTGGCCATCGCCACGCTGGGGCTCGGCGAGGCGATTTCCCTGATCGCGCTCAATTGGGATTCGGTGACGCAGGGGCCGCTCGGCATCAGCGGCATTCAGCCCGCCGCGTTCTTCGGCTACGAGATCTGGTCCGCGGCCGGCGTCTACTGGCTGGACCTGGCGGCGCTTCTCGCCTGCGTCTGGGCCGCGCACCGGCTGTCGCGCTCCCATCTGGGCCGGGCGCTGCGCGCCGTGCGGGAAGACGAGGTGGCGGCGCGGGCGTTCGGCATCGGCCTGGCCCGGTACAAGTCCATCGCGTTCGGGGTGAGCGCCTTCTTCGCGGCGGTTGCGGGCGTGCTGCTGGCCCACTCCTATTCCTATATCGCGCCCGACACGTTCACATTCGCGCTCTCGATTCAGGTGCTCACCATGATCATCCTGGGAGGACGGGACAACGTGGGCGGCGCCGTGATCGGAGCCGTCATCCTGATCGTGCTGCCGGAGACGATCCGGTTCCTCGGCGAATACCGGTACATCCTGTACGGGCTTCTGCTGATCGGGATGCTGCGTTTCCGTCCGTACGGACTGCTCAATTCCACTACGTGAAGGAGGCGGCGCCGTGAGTCTGTTATCCGTGCGCGGCATACACAAGCGTTTCGGCGGCCTGCACGCCTTGAAGGGCGTCAGCTTCGAGCTTGAGGAAGGGGAGACGGTCGCCCTGATCGGCCCGAACGGCGCCGGAAAGACGACGCTGTTCAACCTGATATCGTGCGAAGACCGCCCGGACGACGGGGAAATCGTGCTGGACGGGCAGCGCATCGACGGGCTGCCCGCCCATCTCGCCGCGGCGCGCGGGCTGGCCCGCACGTTCCAGAACGGGCGCGTCTTCGGCAATCTCACCGTGCTGGAAAACGTGCTGCTCGGCGCCCATACGCGGCTTGAAGATTTGACCGGCCCGGGTTCCCGGCCGGGCGAAGGGGTGCTGACGGCGCTGCGGGAAATCGCCTGGAGCATTATCCAGCCCCGCCGTTTCCGCAGGATGGAAGCCGAGCTGACGGAGGAGGTCCGGGACATTCTGTCCTTCTTCGGCGACCGGCTGCTTCCGAGGCTTCACCAGCCGGCTTACTCGCTCTCCTACGCCAACCGCAGGCGGACGGAGCTGGCGCGGGCCCTCGCCCTTCGCCCGCGGGTGCTCCTGCTCGACGAACCGACGGCGGGCATGAACCCGACGGAGACCGACGAAATGTCGGAAGTGATTCTGCAGCTTCAGCGCCGGGGCCAAAGCATGCTGTTGATCGAGCACAAGCTGGAGCTCGTGATGGCGGTCGCCCACCGGGTGGTGGCGCTCGATGCCGGCGAGGTGATCGTGTCCGGCACGCCGGAAACGGTGCGTTCCGACTCGCGGCTCATCGAGGCTTATGTCGGCAAAAAACAGGACGGGGTCGCCGCCGCAAGCGCCGGCGCCGTGCTTGAACCGTCGTTGCAGGCGTGAAAGGGGGAAGCGGGATGACAGCGGTCTTGAGGCTGGAAAACGTGAACACGTTCTACGGGGCGGTGCAGGCGCATTTTGATCTGTGCCTCGACATTTACCCCGGGGAAATCACCTGCCTGCTCGGCGGCAACGCCTCCGGCAAATCCACCGCGATGAAAGTGATCTTCGGGCTCGTCAGGCCGCGCTCCGGCCGCGTGCTGCTCGCCGGGGAGGACGCGACGCAGTGGGGTACGCCCCGGCGCGTCGCCTGGGGGCTCCGCTCCGTGCCGGAAGCGCGCCGCCTGTTTCCGTTCATGACCGTGCGGGAAAATCTGCTGCTCGGCGCCTATCTCCGCAAAGACCGCCGGCAGGTCGCGGAAGACCTGGAACGGCTCCTCGATTTGTTCCCACGGGTCGGGGAACGGCTGAACCAGGCCGCGGGCACCCTCTCCGGAGGCGAGCAGCAGATGGTCGCCATGGCCAGGGCGCTGCGGGGCAAGCCGCGCGTGCTGTGCATGGATGAGCCGACCATGGGGCTTTCTCCCCTGTGGGTCGACCGGGTGCTGGAACTGGTGCAGACGATCAACCGGCAGGGCACGACCGTGTTCATGGTCGAACAGAACGCGCGCGCAGCGCTGCAGGGCCGCCGCAGCCCCATCCGCTCGGATACGGGCGCATTGACCGGCTGGAAGTGGTGTTCCCGACGCTTGAGGAAGGGGAGGCCTGCTTCCGCGACGGCTACGGCCTTCGGCGCGTCGGCGAGCAGTCGGTCTGCCCCAGCCGCCAGGGGGACCGCGTGTTCTTTCCGCTGTCCGACGGGCAGCTCGAGGTGATCGCGCCCAACTCCGCGGACAGTCCGCTGCAAGATTTCGTCACCCGGCGGGGATACGGCCTGCGGGGCGTCGTGCTCACGGTGCCCGATCCCGACGCGGCCGCTGGCGCGCTGGAAGCGAGGGGCGTCCGCTTCACCCGCTCGTCCGCGTCGGGCGCCGTCCAGATCGATCCGGCGGAAGCGGCGGGTGCACGGCTGATTCTCATCAAAGGTTGAAGGTTTGTTACTTCCGCGTTCGGCCGGAGCTGTAACGGTTGCCGCTTCCCGGCCCGCGGATGCGGGCGATGGCATAGATAAGCGCCGGCAGGACGATGAACATCGTGAACGACAAGGGGATGACGGACGTCGAGATCGTGTGCGTCATCTCCTGATAATTCGCCGCAACCCAGACGCCGAACAGCGTCAGCAGCAGGGCGACCGGGAACACGATCGGCCGGTAGTCGGCGAGGTTCATCCACTCCGCGGCGCCGATTACGGTGATGTAGAAGAACACGCAAATTTTCACGAAGGCGCCGAGCACCCAGATGGCCATGAACAGTGCCTCCAGATGGGTGAAAAATTCCGCCAGATCGATGTACCGCGCGAGGATCAGGAACGGGAACGAATAGCCGCCCGTCAGCTCGCCGAGCAAGAGCAGCGTCACCAGGTTGGACACCACCAGCGTCAGGATGATCGCGCCGAACGTGATCCAGAGGGTCTTCTTCGCATTTTCCCGATCGGAGACATGGGGGAGGAAGAACCACGCGATGGACAGCTCCCCGAACCAGATTTGCAGCACCAGCGAGCCTTTCACGGAAGGCAGAATCCCATCTCCCAGCACCGGCATCATGTACGTGATGTGCAGGTCCGGGATGATGAGCAGCACGATCAACAGGAACAGCAGGAGAAAAGCGGGGAGAAAAAGATCGGCGAAACGCCCCACGATCTCCACTCCGCCCCGCACGGCGAGCGCACACACCAGCACCAGACTGCCGAGCACGACGATGAGCGGGGTGTCGGACAGGAAAGCGCCGACGATGAACTCGCCGTATTCCCGCAGAATGATCCCGCTGATGTAGAGATAGTACAGCCAGAGCGCGGCCCCGATCACCAAGCCGGGCAGCCGGCCGACGGTGTCCCGGAGGGTCTGGATGACGCTCCGATCGGGAAACAGCCGGTTAAGTCCAAGCACGACCGGCACGGCGATGACGCCGCTGAAGGCCCAGACGGGCGACAGCCACAGATCCTGCCGCGCGAAGTTGAAGGAGATGCCCGACGCGGTGAGAATGGCCGTGGGGGTGATGGCGAGATAAATCATCTTGCCCATCTGAAGGGCGGAAATTTTCCCTTTTTCGATCATGGCGCCTATCCGCTCCGTTTCGCGCTCAGTTGTTCGATCATGACGACCGCCGGCCGGAACATCCAGTCGACCATCCGCGACGGTCCCGGCATCCGCGGGTTGTATGCGAGCGCGGCCGCCAGCGCGACGCCCGCAAGGGTCAGGACGAGGGCGGCGATCCGCTCCCTCGTCATGCGCTTCTTCATGCGCGGCTCACCTCTGCTCCTGCCTGAAAAAGTTCTTGCCGATCAGACCCGGTCTAGCGATCCGCAAGTCCGTCTCCAGCCGGACTTCCACTTCCGGGAAAATTTCGTCCCAACGGTCCGCGTTCGCTTCCCAGATTTTCGGGTACTTCCGGTAGAAGTTGTCAGCGAACTGGAAGATGTCGGCTTTGAATTCCTTTTGGGCCTGCCCAAGCGCCATCTTGACGCGGGTATTGACGACTTTCTCCAGTTCCTTTTCCACCTTCCCGATATGGTCCGGAACCGACAGATCCAGATCCGACGTGTTTTCGACGATGTCGTCCTGGCCGGTGATCCGGACGGTCATGATCCAGCGCCCGCCTTCGATCTTCGGGATCAGCCGCGTTTGGCTGCGGTGCAGATGCAGCGAGACGTACCCGTCGGACTGCTCCGGCGAGACGGTCACGGTCGCCTGCTTGATCTCATTGCGCAGCCACATGATGCCCCGGGTGACGTCCTCGTTCACTCGCCCGATCATCCTGCCGTTCTTGATGACCGACACTCCCTGGATATACGGGAGGGACTGCTTTTCGCCCTGCTCCTCGCGGATAACCACGATCGGCAGAACCGCCGCCTTCGATTTGCTGATCAGCATCTGCGCCAGATCCATCATTGTGATGTTCAGTCCGGTCTGCTGTTCGGCCATGTGGACGAGCGCGTCCGCGACCGAGCGTTCGATCGACGGAGAGAGCAGCAGCCCATTTTTCGCCGGACCGTCGCAGACGAACACGTGGGCGCGTTCCCTCGACGCGATGTGCCGCATCAGGAAGTCCATCGGCGCCTCCAATCCCGCTCTCGCCATGCGCTCGCCGAACAGGAACACATCGGTCTGCCCCCAGAACACCTTGCGGGATATCTTCTTCTGCAGCCGGGAGGCCGCATCCGCCATGTTGATGCCCGTCACGGAGCGGACGACCGATGTTCCCTTGTTGCCGTCGGGCTGTCCCGACATCGAGTTGCCGTTGCCGCCGCTCGGCGATGTCAGATAGATCTTCACGGACAATTCGATCCGTCCGTCTTCCGTCAAATCTATGCCGGCCGCCGTAATGATGGCGAGATCGTTAACTTCCCGCGCGTTCCAGCAGCCGGCGGCGAGGATCGGGAAGACGAGCAGAAGGAGACGGATTCGCCGCATCATTTCGCTCTCCTGTTCAGCATCCAGCGGGGCGCCCGCCACAGCACGTCCTTGAGCCCGCGGCTTTGCATCGGCGCGAGCGGCGTCATGTAGGGAACCCCGAAGGAGCGGAGATTGAGCAGATGATTCAGGATGACGATCACCCCGAGGATCATGCCGAGCAGGCCCATCATGCCCGCCAGGAACATGATGGGGAACCGGAGCAGCCGGATGGGAATGCCGATGGTGAAGCGGGGTGCCATGAACGACGCGATGCCCGTGATCGCCACCACCATGACCATCGGCGCGGACACGATGCCGGCCGAGATCGCCGCCTGGCCGATGACGAGGGCGCCGACGATGCTGACGGCCGAGCCGATCTGCTTCGGCAGCCGGGCGCCGGCTTCGCGCAGCGCTTCGAACATCGTCTCCATCAGGATGGCCTCCATCAGCGCGGAGAACGGGATCTGTTCCCGCGACCGCGCCATCGTGAGCATGAGGGTGGTCGGAATCATCTCCTGATGGAACGACACGACCGCCACATACAGGGACGGGCCGAGCAGCGAGATCGCGAGAAAGAAATACCGCAGCCAGCGAATCGCCGTGCCGACCACGTACCGCTCGTAGTAGTCCTCCGGCGTCTGCAGCAGCGAGAAAAACGTCGCCGGCGCGACCAGCACGGTGGGCGTTCCGTCGACCATGACGACGACGCGGCCCTCCATCAGATAAGCGCTGGCCACATCCGGCCGCTCCGTGCTGAGCATTTGCGGGAAGGGGGAATACCGGTTGTCCTCGATCCATTCCTCGATATACGAGGTCTCCAGCACATCCTCGATCTCGATCCGATTCAGCCTGCTCATGATTTCCCGAACCAGGGACGGTTGTGCGATACCCTCGATATAGATGACGGCGACCGGGGTTCTGGAACAGGTTCCGATGTGGAGGGTGACGACTTTCAGCTTCGGGCTCCGGATCTTGCGCCGCAGCATGGCGATGTTCGTCCGTATCGTCTCGATGAAGCCTTCGCGCGGCCCGCGCAGCACCGATTCGGCCGTCGGCTCCTCGACGGAGCGCTGCTCCCAGGAGGACAGGCCGAACACGAGCGCCGCGTTCTGGCCTTCGACGAGAAGCACCGGATTTCCGCCGGAGATCTTCTCCACGGTTTCTTCGATCGTGCCGCAGGTTTTCACGGATGCGACGGTCGTCTGATTCCGGATATCTTGCAGCGCAGGGTTCGGGCCGGGACCGTCCCGGAGAGGTGCGACGACGTGCTGGTCGAGCTCTTCCAGCCGGATCAGGCCTTCAATATAGACCAGCAAGGCCGGGGTGTGGCCGCCGATGACTATGTCATGGAAGACCACATCGGAGCAGTCGCTGTAGACGGCGCGCAGCCGCCGCAGATTTTCCCGCAAATGATTGGAGAGTTTCATCGCCATCCCCTGCCGTGTGCGTTTGGTTCCATTGTTTGCATGCGGGGCGTGTTTTATCCAAGGTGCCGCGTTCACAAGATGCTCGTTTGCTGAGTGGAAACATGTGCCGTATAATACGTGGAAATGAGCCATGGACAAGGGGGATGCGGCAATGGCGGGAAGAAAAGGATGGCTGGCCCTGCTCCTGCTCGCCGTCGGACTGACCGCATGCGGCGGAGAAGGCGGGAACGGGACGGAGCAGGGGAAGGCGGACGAGGCGGACCGGGCAGTCGCCGAGGGAGAGCGGCTGTACATGAACCGGTGCATGTCCTGCCATGGCGGCGAACTGGAGGGGGGCTTCGGCCCGGAGCTGCGGAATGTCGGGGAGCGGATGAGCTGGGAAGAACTCGTCGGCGTGATCCGGGACGGCAGGAACAGCATGCCGGCGTTCAGGGACCGGCTGACGGATGACGAGATCGAGGCGATCGTCGATTGGATGAACAAGCAATGACAGCGGGCATACGTCCGCTGTCATTTGTTTTTGGTGCATGGAGCCGCATTTACCGGCTGACCGCCGCTTGCCGGCAGGCGGCCGGCGGCTGGCCGAGGACGGCCTTGAAATCTTTGATGAAATCGAAATAGCCGAGCTGCAGGGCCAGCTCCGTGAGCGACGTCGACGCGTCCTTCTCGATCCGCTCCGCCGCTTCCTGCAGCCGGAACCGGCGGATCACCCATTTCGGCGTGACGCCGACATAGCGCTGGAACAGGCGTTGCAGCTGCCGGATCGACAGCCCGGTCAGCTCGCAGAGCTGCTCCACCCGGACGATGGACCGGTCGCGCATCACCTGCTCCACGATGCGTGCGGCCTGTTCGGCCTGCGCGTCGGGATCGGGCAGGCGCGCGAGCAGGAAGTCCTCCGCCTGCCGCGCCATCGCTTCGTCATCGCCCGCTCGGCGCGACGACCCCCCAGTTCAAGACGGTGCTGCCGCCGGGAGACGACACGGCCTGCTATTCGCTGGGCCTCTATGTGCCGGATGTCGACCGGGTGGTGCAGCTGGCCGTCGAACACGGCGCAGTGGTCCGCGAGCCCGCCATGGATTTTGTCTCCGGGGACCGTTACGCCAGCATTCTGGACCCGTTCCGCGTCCGCTGGAGTATCATGTCGCGCGTCGAGGATTTGTCCGAGGAGGAAAGTTTCCGCAGAGTAAGCGAGTGGAGCAAGCGTTTCAACTAGCCGGAGAGGAGCGATATCGCCGCGTCGATGATCCGTCCGATCAGAGCGTTCAGGATGATCGGGCGGCCGGATGCGATGCTCGCCCAGAGTCCGAACCCGGCCAGGGATACCGCTGTGAACACGGCGGTGTCCCTGTACATTTTTTTGCGGATCAGCCAGGCCGCCTGCAGGACGATGATCGGCGCCAGCACGATGTACAGCACCCACATGTACGGTCAACTCCTTCGGCCGCGGCTTTGGATTGCGCGTCTGATGCGCAAGGACAGCAGCATCAGGGAAGGAATGAGAATCGTATAGAAACTGTCATAGGCGATCGTGATCTTGTTACTCAATATCCGGTTCTGGATCGGGTTCTCATAGATGACGACGGCGGCGGCGGAGAGCAGGATGGAGAGCGCCACGAGATGCGGCCAGCGGGCGGCCGGCCTGGACAATTCACGGATCGTTTCGAATGCCGCATAGAGCAGCACCAGCAGTTTGATGAATATCAGCGTGATCAGGATGACGATCAGCACGGAATGGATGTTGACGATGATTTTGCCGAATTCCACTTCCTGGAAGATCGTATAGATCGGATAATGGATCCGGCCCGCGCGTTCCGGTCCCAACAGACCGGTCACCATGAACACCACCAGGCTGATCGACATCGCCGCGCTGGCCAAGCCGAGCAGCAGGGCGCCCGCGGCTCCCGACCGGACCTTCGGATAGAGCATCATCAGCGCGAACGTCTCCATGAAAGGAAAGCCCATAAGGGACGTGAAGCGGAAGATCTCCCACGGATTCTGGAACGCGGGCAGCAACCGTTCCCAGTCCCAATCCACCGTCGCCAGCATCAGAATGGTCCAGAACGGAAAGACGAGGAACGGCGTGACGATCCCGTTCAGCCGCCCGATTGTTTCCGTTCCCTGGACCACCGTATAGCTGGCAACGAGCAGAAACATGACATGGAACATCGAAGGCGGCGTTCTCGGCATGATCGTCACGTTCATGAAGTCGCTCACGTTGCGCAGCGCCCATGCGCCGATCATGCAGAACCAGAGCAGATAGAGAATGCCGACGATCACGCCCGCGGGTCCCCAGGCCTCCCGTGCGATCTGGACCGGACTTTTGCCCGGGGAAGACCTGAGCAGCAGAATCCACAGCAGCGCGGCGAGCATGCCGTATGCGCCCGCCCACAGGGGCATCAGCCAGGCGTCCCGTTTGCCTCGTTGTATGATCTCGTTGATGGTCACGAACAGCGTGGTGCCGAGTGTGAAGTTTACCGTGAGCAGATAGAACTGCGCGCGAGAAATCATGGCTCTCCCCCTGCTCCGTCATAGAGTCTGCCCAGGTTGCCCATTCCCCTGAGCCGGGTCTCGACTTCGATCTTGATCTCCGCCTCGCTTGCCGCCTGATCCGGATCCGGAAGGTTCGGCGCCTTTCGGTGCAGCAGGCTGCGGATGCGGAGCAGATCCCAGCCCTTCCTGCGGGTTTTGTCCACGAAGGTTGTCAGCTCTTCGGCGAAGACCTGGTTCAGATGCTGTTCCAGTTTTTTGAGCTCATCCAGCGTCTGCGGAAAATATTCTTTCATGGCGATGGTGGAGAACTCGAGCCGGAGCCGTAGCCGGACGACGGGCTTGCCGGCTTTCCAGTCCAGCCGCCGCTCCATGCGCTTGGTCTTCATGATCACCGTGATGTGTCCCCCGCGAAACGGAAAGCGCCGCACGAATTGCCCTTTCTCGCCGATGAGCACGTGGTACATGATCAGATCGTTCTCGTACAGGCGGCCGACCATCCGGTAGTTCTCGATGACCGCTCCGATTGCTCTGCGGCCCAATTTGAGCTGGTTCCGGTTCGCGTTGATCTCCGCTTTGACATCCCAATTGCTGTGATCGCCTGTCTTCGGAGTGGCGGAAATCAACGGGATGACGATCAATTCCTCCCTTTCCGTCCGCTCGATGACATCCCGGAGTTCGATCCTCCGTCCTGTCATCATTGCGTAATCGTGCAGCAGATTAAGCCGGGAAGTGATGGCATCCGCCGGGTTCCAGTCCAGGGGGGTGAACGTCCGCATCACTTCGTCAATCGATCCGTCGACGACCAGCAGCGGGATGGAAGTCCGGGCGTCCGGCTGAAGTTCGGAGAAATTCAAGAAATCCCGCATCCCCTGCTTGGCGGCGCGCTCGGAAATCAGGACGGCCTTGGTATGATGAAGGAACATTCTTCTGGGCAACAGCTTGTAGAAGGTCACCTGCGCTTCCGCCAGCGACTTGCCGCTTGCCGCATAGGTATAGACGGGAGCTTGCTCGCCTCCCGGGGCGCCCTGGGCGGAAGCGCCGGTGGCCGGGTTGATGACCTGCAGGTAAACCGTATAGATGCCGCTCTCCGGGTCCCGGTCCAGTCCGGCCAGGCTGACGAGCGACAGGTCGTTGATTTCGACTTTGTCCCAGCAGGATGTCAGCAGTGCCGCGCACAGCGCGAGGACCGCCGCCGCGGCGCGTTGTCGGCGTGACATGCCCATTCCTCCCGGTTACTTTCGTTTCAGCCGCCGGATGGACGCGGGGAGAAGGTTCGGTTTCATCGAGGGACGGGGCGCGCGTATCAGTACATCGCGCCAGTCGTCCTTGCTGGCCGGCGCGAGCGGGGTCAGGTACGGGACGCCGAACGATTTCAGCGACACCAGATGGGCGAGCAGGAACAGCGCGCCGCACAGGACGCCGAACAGCCCCATGAACCCGGCCAGCAGGATGAATGTAAACCGGAGCAGCCGCTGCGACATGCCGAAGCTGTACACCGGCACGACGAAGTTGGTGATGCCGGTCACCGCGACGACGATGACGACCGCGGCGGAGATCAGCCCCGCTTCCACGGCCGCCTGTCCGAGGACGATCGCGCCGACGATCGACAGCGCCTGTCCGACCGCCCTCGGCATGCGCAACCCCGCTTCCCGGATGATCTCGAACACGATCTCCATCAGCAAGACCTCCAGGAAGGCCGGCAATGGCACGCCTTCCCGCTGGGCGGACAGGCTGATGAGCAGTTCAGTCGGGATCAACTCCTGATGAAACGTCGTGGCGGCGACGAACAGGGAAGGCGCGAAGACGGCGGCGAAGAACGAGATCAGTCGGATCCAGCGGATGAACGTCGCGATGTCCGCCCGCTGATAATAGTCTTCGGCCGAGTTGAACAGCTCGTGGAATGTGAGCGGCGCGATCAGGACGAAGGGCGTGCCGTTCACCATGACGGCCACCTTGCCTTCCAGCAGGTGGGCGGCCGTCTTGTCCGGCCGCTCGGTGTTCAGCAGCGTCGGGAAAGGCGTCAGAATCCGATCCTCGATGTACTCTTCCACATAGGAGCTCTCCAGCACGCTGTCCGTCCGGATGGCCGCCAGCCGGCTTCTCACTTCCCGAACAAGCGTTTCCGGTGCGAGGTTCTCCATATAGACCATCATGACGGTCGAACCGCTCTGACTGCCGATCGTCATCTGTTCGAACCGGAGCGACGGATTGGCGATGCGCTTGCGGATCAGGCCGATGTTGATCCGGATGTTTTCCGTAAACCCTTCGTAAGGACCGCGGATCGTCGGTTCGGTCCTTGGTTCATCGACCTGGCGGCCCGGCGCATTGTACGTGTCAATGAGCCAGAGCCGTTCCCGCACGGCGTCGATCAGCACGCATTTGCCGGTGATAACCGCCTGCAACACCTGTTGCCGCAAGGTTTCATACGGCGCCGTGAACGGCAGTTCTTGAATATACTGGTTGCCTGAAGCTGCCGGTCCTTCGGCAAACGCGTTTTGCTGAACGGAGCTTACGATGAACTCGTCAATGGTCCGCTTGTCGACCAGCGAATCCAGATAGATGCATTGCACGATGCGGTCCCCGTCCGGGATCAGGGAACGGCAGACCAGATCCGGGGGAGACCCGAGCATCGTCTGGATGTCGCCGGCCAGATCGGAACCGATCGAACGGCCTTTTGTTCTTCTTCCCATCGCCGGACCTCCGGATGACATTGTTCCGTGCGCGCGGCGGGGCCGTCTCCCTTGGAGAAGGCGTCAACCGCTTTCTTGACTGTCAGGACGAGGTAATCTATAATCTTCACCGTGCGCGAAAACTTCATACGGAAGATTTGGGAGGAGCCTGTCACCGACGGGCTTCTCTTTGTATTATGATAAATTATGGAAGGAGAGGAACGATTTGGATTTTATATTGGAGGCCATGCTGCAGCTTGCCATCATCGTGGCGGCAGCAAAGCTTGCGGGGGAGCTGGCGATTCGTCTGGGCCAGCCTTCCGTGCTGGGCAAGCTGCTGGCGGGTGTCCTCGTCGGGCCGGCCGTGCTTGGATGGGTGGAGCCGTCCCATTGGGTCGAGGTATTCGCTGAAATCGGCGTGCTGCTGCTCATGTTTCTGGCCGGCATGGAGACCGACCTGAAGATGTTGAACGAGAACCGCACGTCCTCGCTGGCGGTGGCGACGGGGGGGATTCTGTTTCCGCTGCTGGGGGGGTACGCCGTCGGGTTGTCGTTCGGACTCGATTCCGCTCATGCCATTTTCCTCGGGCTGCTGCTGTCGGCGACATCCGTCAGCATCTCGGTCCAGACGTTCCGCGAGCTGGGGAAACTGGGCGGCAGGGAAGCGACGACGGTGCTGGGCGCCGCCATTGCGGACGACATCCTGGTCGTCATCGGACTGGCCGTGGTCCTCGGCCTGCTGGCGTCCGGCGGGGTCAGCCTCGCAACGGTGATCGGCCTGATGGCCGCGTTCACCGTCGTGGTCGTCCTGATGGTATGGAAAGGCATTCCGTTCCTGCTCCGGCAATCGGCCCGTCTGTCGGTCACCGAGCCGGTGCTGAGCGCGGCCATCGTCATCGTGCTGCTGATGGCCTTCGCCGCGGAATATTCGGGGATGGCCGGCATCATCGGCTCGTTCGCCGCCGGACTGGCCGTGTCCCGCACCGAGTTCAAGGAGAAGGTGGAGCGGGGGGTCGAGCGGATCGCCTACCCGGTATTCGTTCCGGTCTTCTTCGTCAGCATCGGCCTGCATGTCTCGTTCGACGGTCTGGCCGAACAATGGCTGGAGCTCATCGTCCTGTCCGTCCTCGCCGTGCTGACGAAGCTGATCGGCGCCGGGCTGGGCGCCCGCCTCACCGGTTTCAACCGGAAGTCCTCCCTGATTATCGGTTCGGGCATGGTGTCGCGCGGGGAAGTGGCGCTGATCATCGCGTCGCTCGGACTCGGGAACGGGCTGGTGCCGCTTGACCTCTATACGACGGTCATTCTGGTCGTCGTCTTCACGACGCTGGCCGCGCCGCCCATGCTGAAATGGACGCTCCGGGAACCGAAGGGCGCGGTCGAGCGGACCTGAACCTTACGGTTCGCAAGAGCAAGGATGACAAAAAGCCGGCTTAATGGCCGGCTTTTATTGGTATCAGCGGTGCGTTACGACCCGGACGGCATCCAGATCCGGTAATTTCCGGTCAGCGCCAGCATTGCGAAGAAATAGAGGCAATTGTCATAATAGCGCCGATTGCCGGTGCGGACGGGCGTCCGCCAGAACAGCTCGACCGCCCGGCGGGCATGCGGGCCGTCCGCCGCCAGCGACGCCATCGCGTTCGTCGCGATCAGGCCGGTCGGATGAAGGGCCGGCTCGTCGAACGGCTCGCCCGCGATGGTGTACCGGCGCAGATCGGCCGGATCTTTGTCCGCGAAGAACGCCTGGATCAGGTTCGCTTCCTTCACGTTCCACGGGTCGGCGCGGAACCATTCCCAGTCGAGTCCGATATTCGCCGCCACGCGGTACGAATCGCTGAAGAAATGGCCGAAACCGCGCACATGGTTCGGCGTTCCGTCATAGAACGCATACTCGGGCGCCAGGCCGGTGACGGGATGGCAGGCGGTCTTCAGGAATGCCCGGCTCGCCTGCGCCGCTTCCCGCCAGAACGCCCGGTCTTCGGGATAAGCCCACAGGGCGAACAGTTCGTAGAAGTGGGGCAGATGGTAAGACGGGTCGGTGAACTCGCAGTTCGGGATGAATTTGATCAGCTTGTTGTCCGGGTTCCACATCGGCCGGCCGACGCCGTCCTCGCCTTTGTGCAGGCAGGTGCGGAGCAGATCCCGGGCCTGGCGACCGTAATCGAACATGCCTTCGCCGTCGCCCCAGCGGTGCGAAGCGAAGAACAGCGCGAGCGCGAAATATTCTTCGCCGTCCGGAGCGGGGCCGTTCGAGTTGCGCGAACCGTCCGGCAGGCAGGACCAGGCGAAATACCCCGCATGCTCGCCTTCCGTCATGTACATGTAGGTCATCGCCCAGCGCCAGATCCGGTCGAAAATATCTTTGCGGTCCATCTGCACGGCCATCATCATGCCGTACGACATGCCTTCCGTGCGGACGTCGAGATTGCCGGTATCGAGCAGGTAGCCCATATCCGGACCGGCTTCATAATAAATGCGCGTCTCGGCATGATCGCCGTTCTCGCCGAACAGCTGATCCCATGTGTCCTGCAGCCGCCCCGCGGCTTCCTGTTCCGATGCAAGTCCGTACTCTGCTATGACGTTGCGGTATTGTCCGGTATGAAACGCCCCTTGCTTTGCTTCCGTCATTTCGGCATGCTCCTCCAGTGGAATTCAAATGTGTCATGTTCAAGTGCGTCAAGACTTCGCCGCTTCGATGGCGGCCCAGAACGCCGGCTTGGCCTGCAGCTGCCTGTCGAACAGGAGCGGCGCGTCCGTCCGGCCCTGAACGGGGAAATCGTGCAGCCACGTGTGGCTGTCCGCGATCCCCCAGAAGACGACGGCGCTCACGAGGTCCCGGTTGTCCCTGAACGCTTCGAAAAATTCGCGGTACCGGTCGGCCTGCTTCTGAATCACGGCCTCGGGAATGTCGTCGCCGTAATCGCTGCGGTTGTTGTACGCGTAAATGCTCATGTCCATCTCGGTGACGATGTTGTCGAGGCCGAGCCCGGCGAACTTCCGCATCGACTCGATCAGCGAATCGGCGGACGGCCAATCGACATTGACGTGCGTCTGATGGCCGACCCCGTCGATCGGCACGCCGCGGTCCAGCAGCTCTTTCACCAGCTCGTAGAGCCGGTCGCGCTTCGCCGGTTCGTTCGTGTTGTAGTCGTTGATGTACAGCTTCGCGTCCGGACCGGCCGCTTCGCGCGCGGCGCGGAACGCCGTCTCGATGTAGTCGATTCCCGCGATCTGGTACCATTCGCTGTTGCGGAGGCCGCCCGGGTCCGACGGCTCGACCACTTCGTTCACGACATCCCACGATTGGATGTCGTCCTTGAAATGTTCGACGACGACGCGGATATGGTTCTCAAGCCGCTCGAGCAAGAGTTTTTTGTTCTCCTCCCGCTTCGCGGGATCGGTCTCGTCCGTCATCCGTTTGCCTTCCCGGTCATGGAAGAACCAGGCGGGCGTCTGCTGATGCCAGACGAGCGTGTGGAACCGCAGCTGCATGCCGTTCTCCCTGGCGAACTCGACGATCCGGTCGGCCTGCCCGAAGCGGAACTGGCCTTCCGTCGGCTGCAGCAGCATCGGCTTCATGACGTTTTCGGCCACGAGCATGTTCACGTGCTTCTTCAGCAGTTCGGCCATGGGACCTTCCGTCTGTTCCGGCGTGATGGCCGCGCCGATCGGGAAATCGTCGGCATACGCTTCGGCCAGCGACGGAATATCGGTCTGGACGGCCGGTTCCGTCGGTTCAACCTTAGCTGCGGCCTCTTCTTCCGCGGCCGCCGCATCGCTCTCCGCATCGGCGTTCTCCCGCGTCTGTCCGCCGCTGCCCGCCTCTTCCTCCATAACCGGGCCGCTTGCCGCAGCATCCGGCTCTCCGGCATTGCGCGCCGAGCAGCCGAGCGCCAGCAGCAGCAATACGGCCGCGAGGAGCGCCGCGCCGCTGCGCGCGGCTTTCGGTCTGCCGCCTTGCCTCATCTTACCGCCCCTCCGGATCACTGACATCATGCCTGTGAAACAGAAATTAGGAGTTGGAAATCTGTTGAATGAAATGTACAATGATTTTCCCGGGATGTAAATTGAGTCTTAAATTTTTGCTATGAAAACTATATTTTTTCAAGTTCCGTCCACCCGTTCATTTCTGTAAACTGAAAAGAAAACGGCATGGGCGAAACTTTTGTGAATGTAAGCGGTTACAGGTTGTGAGGGAGACCTACTTTTTAAACAGGCGGATATTTGTATCCGGCGAAATCGACGTTCTGCCGAACACCGGGGAAGAGCGCGCATGCGAAGTTGCGCAAACGAGCAAATGCAACGATGCGAAAGGAGCAACGGTCATGCACAAAGTATTGCTCGTCGATGACGAAGTCTTCGCGCGCACGGGACTTCGCGGCTTGATACCATGGAACTCTCTTGGATTCGAGATCGTGGCGGAAGCGGAGAACGGCGAAGAAGCGCTCCAGATGATCAGGGACGAGCAGCCGGACCTCGTCGTGACCGACATCCGCATGCCGGTGCTGGACGGTCTGGAGCTGATCCGGACGGTCAAGGAGCAGGAGATCGGAAATCCGAAATTCATCATCATCAGCGGATACAATGACTTCAAGTATGCCCAGCAGGCGGTCCGCTTCGGCGTGGAGGATTTCATCCTGAAGCCGATCGACGAGGCGGAGCTGGAGGACACGCTGAAGCGTGTTGCTGAATCGTTAAAGCGGGATCAGCTGCTGGAAGCGGGACATCCGGCCTTGCATCTGTCGCTGCTCGAGAGCCTGCTGACGGGAAGGCTGGATAAGCCGTACATCCCCGGCGCGGCGGCCGCCCTCGGCCTTCCCGCCGGCCGTGAGCTCTGCTACATCATTGCGGAAGTGAACGATGTCGGCGCGGAGGCTGACACGGAATCCGCCGACGCGGGCCATTGGAAGGCGGAGCTGATCCGGGCGGCGGCCGCATTGACGGGCGGCCGGGAACCGCTGCTGCACGAGCACGGCGAGTGGACCGCGGGCCTGCTGCTGCCGCTCGGCGAGAGCCTGCAATCGTGGGAAGCGGCGGCGGAGAAGCTGCGGCAGGCCGTCCGGCTGCGCGGCGGCGTCCTGCGCCTGTATGTGGGCAAGCCGGCCGGAACGCCGGAACAGATCCATCGCTCGTACCGGTCCGCCAAGCAGACGATGGATTACAAATATGCGCTTGACGGGCAGGCCGTATTGTCCGGCAAGGATACGGAAGGCCTGGCGCTCGTCCGGACGGAGCTGCCGTCCGATCTGTTCGACCGGCTGCTTCACGCGATGGAAGAGCGCGATGCCAACGCGGCGGAAGCGGTGCTCGACGAGATCTTCGACACGTTCCGCTCGTCACGGTTCGCTCCGGACGCGGTCGCGGCGTCGATTGCGCGGCTGATCCGGGCCGTCAACCGGACGGTGCAGGCGATGGACGGCGACGAACAGGCGCTGGCCGGCTGCACGGCGCTCGCCGGATGGCAGGAAAAGCCGATGACGCTGCAGGGGCTCAAGCGGCTTGCGGCAGCGTTCGTCGAAGAAGCGTCGGATTACATGGCGGAGCTTCGCAAAGAAAAGGCGAAAGGCTCGATCCACAAAATCAAACAGCACATCGAGCGCCATTTCCGCGAGAACATCAGCCTGAAGGTCATCGCGCAGCAATACTACATGAACCCGGTCTACCTGGGGCAGCTGTTCAAGAAAACGTACGGCGTCTATTTCAACGATTTTCTGCTGGATCTGCGCATCCAGGAAGCGAAGCGGCTGCTCCGCCAGACGGATATGCGCATCTACGAGATCGCGGCGGAAGTCGGCTTCAGCAATCCCGAGTATTTCGCGGCGCAGTTCGAGAAAGTCGTGAGCATGACGCCGAAGGAATACCGCACCGCCCTGACGTCGAAAACATGAAGAAGCACCGGAACAAAAAAACATATTGGAAAATTACAAATGTTCTATTGTTCTTCTATGGCGGTTCACGGTGCTTCATTCCTATAATGAAAGGGAAACGGAACGCTTCGGCGTTCTGTTTTTACGATATAAGAGTTTAAATTTTTTCAGGCGTCCATCCCTTCGCTGCGATGGAAGAAGGCGGGTAGCCTTTGACCGCTTTGAACACGTTGCTGAAGTACGCGACGTCCTTGAAGCCGCATCGTTCGGCCACTTCGCTGACAGTGAAGCCGCCGGCGGCGAGCATCGCTTCGGCGTTGTTGACGCGGATCGTGTTCAGGAACGCGCGGAAGGAAACGCCGGTCTGCTGTTTGAACAGCCGGCCGAGATAGACCGGGTGCAGGCCCGCGAGCTCTGCCAGCCGGCCGATGTCGAGATCTTCGGCGTAGTTCTCGGCGAGGTAGGCCTTCATCCGCTCGATGCGCGGATCGGGGGCCAGATCTTCCGTCCGGTGCAGCGCCGTGACGAGCAGCCGGTGGAGGATCAGAAGAAACTGGCCGCGCGCCTGCATTTTGTATCCGGGCTGCTTGCTCATCCAGATCTGGTTGAACGCCTTGATCTGCTCCAGCAGCGGTCCCGTAAGCCGGAACTTCGTGATGGTCGCAAGCGGCAGCCGGGTCTCGTTGTTCGGGGGCAGCCACAGAAAATTGAACGCGTAGGAATGCATCGGCGAGTCGGCATAGGTATGCGCTTCACGAATCGACCCCGGCGGAATGTAGATCAGGTTGCCGGCTTCGGCGGTATGTTTTACGCCGTTGACGTAGTAGTCGGCCTTGCCGCCGACGACGAAGGTCAGGTCATGGAAATCGATCGGCCTCCGGATGATTTTCCAGTCGGGGTAACAGCGCCGGTCGACAAAGAGCACCACTTCGGGCACCAGATGATCGTATTGGGACAATGCCATGGGCACTGAGCCTCCTTCGTTCGGCTTGCTGACGCGTTCATGTGCGGAATACGGATCGAAGCAATGGTTCCTGCAACTATCCTATCACGGGTCATGACTAAGCGTACATAAGGAGGATTCATTCATGTCCGTCGCGAACGCAACTTCCGATACCGGTTACGATGCCTGGCTCCGGTATGACCGATTGCCGGCGGGGCAGGCCGGGGTGCTGACCGGCTGGTGCCGCCGGATCGTGATGCCGGAGCGGGAAGGTCTGTTCCACACCGTTCGGCGCGAATTGACGACGGCGCTGGCGTCGCTGCTCGGCATCGAGCCGGTCGTCACGGATGTGCTCGACGCGGATGCGGATGCAACGGACACGCCCGGCGCGGGGCGGGCGCTGGTCGTCGCGACGGCGGAACGCGCCGCCGGCCTCGGGCTGCTTGCCGGAGAAGAAGCCGGGGCATTGCATGCGGATGGTTTCGTCATCCGAACCGTCCGCCGGGGAGACGTCCGGGCGGTGCTGCTGGCGGGCGGCACGGCGCGCGGGCTGCTGTACGGCGCATTCCATTTTCTCCGGCTCGCGTCCATCGGCAGCCTGAACGATCGCGCTCTCGAGCAACTGGATATCGCGGATCGCCCGCGCAATCCGCTGCGCATGATCAATCATTGGGACAATATGGATGGCAGCATCGAGCGGGGTTACGCGGGGAAATCCATTTTCTTCCGTGATGGAAAATTTATTGCGGACAAGACGCGCGTCCGCGATTATGCCCGGCTGCTCGCATCGATCGGCATCAACGCGCTGACGATCAACAACGTCAACGTGCATGAAACGGAAACGAAGCTGATCACGGACGAACTGCTGCCCGATGTCGCGGCGACGGCCGACATTTTCCGCGAATACGGCATCCGGCTCATGCTCAGCATCAACTTCGCCGCTCCGATCCAGGCCGGCGGCCTGCCGACGGCGGATCCGCTCGATCCGGCGGTGCGCGCGTGGTGGCGCGAGCGCGCGGCGGCCATCTTCCGCCGGATTCCGGACTTCGGCGGCTTCCTCGTGAAGGCCGATTCCGAATTTCGGCCGGGGCCGTTCACCTACGGCCGGGACCACGCGGACGGCGCGAACATGCTGGCCGAGGCGCTGGAACCGTTCGGCGGCATCGTCATCTGGCGCTGTTTCGTCTACAACTGCCTGCAGGACTGGCGCGACCGGACGACGGACCGGGCGAAGGCGGCGTATGACCATTTCGTGCCGCTCGACGGCCGCTTCAAGGACAATGTGCTGCTGCAGATCAAGAACGGGCCGATGGATTTCCAGGTGCGCGAGCCCGTGTCGCCGCTGTTCGGGGGCCTCACGCGGACGAACCAGATGCTCGAGCTGCAGATTACGCAGGAGTACACGGGCCAGCAGCGCCACCTCTGCTACCTGGTGCCGCAATGGAAGGAAGTGCTCGATTTCGACACTTATGCCTGCGGCGAAGGGACGACCGTGGCGCGCATCGCAAGCGGCAGCGCGTTCGGTCGCGAGACGGGCGGCATCGCGGGCGTCTCCAACATCGGCGACGATCCGAACTGGACCGGCCATCTGCTGGCGCAGGCGAATCTGTACGGATTCGGCCGGCTGGCGTGGAATCCGGAGCTGTCCGCGGAAGACATCACCGATGAATGGGTGCGGCTGACGTTCGGCGGCGATCCCGAGACGGTCCGCACGATTGCGGAGATGCTGCTGGACTCCTGGCGCATTTACGAGAACTATACGGCGCCGCTCGGCGTCGGCTGGATGGTCAATCCCGGACACCACTACGGTCCGAACGTCGACGGATACGAATATTCGAAGTGGGGGACGTACCACTTCGCCGACTGCCTCGGCATCGGCGTCGACCGGACGGTGAAGACGGGGACGGGCTTTACGGCCCAGTACCACAAGCCGCACTCCGAGATCTATGAATCGCTTGAGCAGTGCCCGGATGAACTGCTGCTGTTCTTCCACCATGTGCCGTACACGCACCGGCTGCATTCCGGCAAGACGGTGATCCAGCATATCTACGACACGCATTTCGAGGGCGCCGAGCAGGCCCGCGGGCTGGTGGAGCGGTGGTCCGGCCTGAAGGGCCGGATCGATACCGGCCGGTTCCTGCAAGTGTTGAGACGGCTTGAGGAGCAGGCGGAACACGCGAAGGAATGGCGCGACGTCATCAACACCTATTTCTGGCGGAAATCCGGCATACCGGATGCGCGCGGGCGCAAGATCTATTGAAGGGCGCCGCGCGCATGTTCGCCGATTGTCCATACGCCGCCCCAAGGAGGATGAGAACATGTCGGCCAACCGTCCCGTCCGCGTCGCGTTGATCGGCTGCGGCGCGATCGCTCCGGCGCATGTCGAAGCTTGTGCATCATTTCCCGGGCAATGGGAGATTGTCGCCTTGTGCGACATTGTGCCGGAAAAAGCCGAAGCGCTCAAAGCCCGCTTCGGGCTCGAGCAGGCTGTCGTGGCAGATCATGCGGAGAAATTGCTCGATCTCGACTTCGATCTCGCGTCCGTCTGCACGCCGCCCTACACGCATGCGGAACTCGCCATTCTGTTCCTGCGTGCGGGACGGCACGTCATCGTCGAGAAGCCGATGGCGGCTTCGCTGGAGGAATGCGACCGGATGCTGGCCGCCGCGGCGGACAGCGGCAAGGTGTTGTCGGTCATTGCCCAGAACCGGTTCCGCACGCCGCTCATGAAGCTGAAGCGGATGCTGGCTTCCGGTCTCGCCGGCAAACTGCTGCATGTGCAGGTCGATTCCCATTGGTGGCGGGGCTACAGCTACTACGATCTCTGGTGGCGCGGCACATGGGAGAAGGAGGGCGGCGGCTGCACGATCAATCACGCCGTTCATCATATCGACGCGATGCTCTGGATGGCCGGCATGCCCGTGGAAGTGCAGGCGTACCTTGCGAACACGGCGCATGACAACGCGGAAGTGGAGGATCTGTCCGTCGCGATTTTCCGCTATGCGGACGGGGCGCTCGGCCAGCTCACCAGCTCCGTCGTCCATCACGGCGAGGAACAGCAGCTTGTCTTCCAATGCAGCGGCGCACGCATCTCGGCGCCCTGGCGGCCGAAGGCCGGCATCGCGAAGCCGAACGGCTTCCCGGAGCCGAATCCGGAGCTGGAACGGAAGCTTCAGGAAGCTTATGACGCCATTCCGGATCTTGAGCACGAAGGCCACGCCGGACAATACGCCGATGTGCTGAACGCGATCCGGACCAGCGGGAAGCCGCTGATCGGCGGCGAGGACGGACGGCGGACGCTCGAGTTCATCACCGCCGTCTACAAAGCGGGCGCGACGGGTCCAGGCGGTCCGGCTGCCGCTTGCGCCGGACGATCCGTTCTACACCCGCGAAGGAATTCTGGCCCGGGCGGTGAAGTTTTACGAGAAGAAACGCTCGGTCGAAGGTTTTGCGCCATCCGGCGACATTACGACCGGCAGCGATTACCGATAACGGGCGCCGCGGCATGCCGAAGAACAACGGTATGCCGCGGCAGTGTACCGCATGAAGGTTGAGCGCATGGGGAACCCGGCCGCATGCGACGCCCGGCAGTCCGGGTTGCGGATGCGGCTGTGAAATCCTGTCAATCAACAATCAGCGAGGTGAACCGGGCATGGCCGAACTTAAACTGTGGGAAGTTTTCAAGGACGACTTCGACATCGGCGCGGCGGTGAACGTCCGGACGGTGGACAGCGCGGCGGAACTGCTCAGGGCGCAGTACAACAGCATCACGGCGGAGAACGAAATGAAGCCCATTAATACGCAGCCGTCTGAAGGCGTTTTCACCTTCGAGCAGGCGGACAAGATTGCCGATTTCGCCGCGAAGCACGGCAAGAAGCTGCGCGGACACACGCTCGTCTGGCACAACCAGACGCCGGACTGGTTCTTCGAAGCGCCCGACGGCGGTCCCGCCGACAAGGAGACGCTGCTCCGGCGCATGCGCGACCACATCCATGCGGTGGCGGGCCGGTACAAAGGGCGGACCTACTGTTGGGATGTCGTGAACGAAGCGGTCGCCGACGAAGGCGAACAGTGGCTGCGGGCGTCGAAATGGCACGACATGGTCGGGCCGGAATTCATCGTCCGCGCGTTCGAGTACGCGCACGAGGCCGATCCCGACGCGCTGCTGTTCTACAACGACTACAACGAATGCAATCCCGCGAAGCGCGACAAGATCATCCGCCTCGTGAAATGGCTCAAAGAGCAGGGCGCGCCGATCCACGGCATCGGCATGCAGGGGCACTACAATCTGGCGTCGCCGTCCATCGCCGAGGTGCGCGAGGCGATCGAGAAGTACGCCGAGCTCGGCCTGGTCATTCATGTGACGGAACTGGACATGTCCGTCTACGCCTGGGATGACCGGCGAACCGATCTGCTCGAGCCGACGGCGGAAATGGTGGAGCGGCAGGCGGAGCTGTACGAGCAGCTGTTCTCGCTTTACCGCGAATACCGGGACGTCATCCGCAGCGTCACGTTCTGGGGCGCGGCGGACGATTATACGTGGCTCAGTTATTTCCCGGTGCGCGGGCGGCGCAACTGGCCGCTGCTGTTCGACGCGCAGCACCGGCCGAAGGAGGCGTTCCGGCGCGTCGTGCGGACGGCGGGCGCTGAAGCTTGAGCCGGCGGAAACCGGCAATCGCAGCCGGTCTGTTCCGGAGAAACGGACGGACCAGCTGTTCCCGTTCCGCGGGCTCAGATTCGTGAGCACCGCCGCGTTACGCCCGGACGGTTGTTTTTGCCCTTCCGGAGCGGAATTCGCCGGGCGTGAGGCCGATGTACTTCTTGAACTGCCGCATGAAGTGGACGTCGTTCTCGTATCCGCACTGTGCGGCGATGTCGCGGATGCTGTCGGACGTGTTTTTCAGCCGGTACATCGCGTATTCGAGCCGGTTGTGGATGATGTCGTTCATGACGGAGATGCCGAACAGTTCTTTGTACAGCTTCTGGAAATAGGACCGGCTCATGTTGACGCGGGCCGCCAGATCGCCGATCGTCCAGGCGACGGACGGGTTGCTGTATATGTCGTTGCGCAGCGACACGAGCAGATCGTAATATTTGCTGACCGGCTTGTTCGGCTCGATCCGGTTGCGGATGTCGCTGAGCTTCATGAGAAGGCAACGGACGGTCGCGTCGATGATCTCGTCCCGGTACAGCCCGTTCTGGACCAGCGATTCCTGGATTTCGCTCACTTTCCGCGACACATATACCGGTTCATGCACCTTCATCGGCGTGTCCAGCGGCAGATTCAGTTTCCGGCAGAACGTCTCGACATCCTCGCCGTCAAAATGGAACCAGTCGTGCACCATCGGCTGTTCGATGTCATGGTAGTATTGCCGGCTTCCTTTGCGGTAAATGATGCAGGTGTTCTTGTCCGTCAGGAAGCGCTCTCCCCGCGCTTCGACGCACATGCGGCTGCGGAAGAACAGGAACAGATAATCGCCCGAGCCGTGCGGCCGGTCGATGACGATGCCATCCGGATGGACGACGTTGTAGCCGCACCGGTTCATCTGGAACATCGCGCCACCGCCTTGAAGACGAAAGATCAGTTATTGATTATGATAGATCATTTCACCAATGCGATCAAACCTTTACAATGATTAGTGAAGACAAGAGTCGCGGGGATTCGAATATGAGAGTTGCACGGCCCGCGGAAGATAATCTTTCAGCAAAATGAAGGAGCGATGAACGTGGCAAGCCGGGTAGTCGTAAACGCCGACAGGGTGAAGGGCACGATCAACCGCAACATTTACGGCCATTTCTCGGAACATCTCGGGCGATGCATCTACGAAGGGCTGTGGGTCGGAGAAGATTCGCCGATTCCGAATACGAACGGGATCCGAAACGACGTGCTCGAGGCGCTGAAGCAGATGAAAATTCCGGTCCTCCGCTGGCCGGGCGGCTGCTTCGCGGACGAATACCATTGGAAAGACGGCGTCGGCCCGCGGGAGAAGCGGAAGCGGATGGTGAACACGCACTGGGGCGGCGTCATCGAGAACAACCATTTCGGCACACACGAATTCATGATGCTGTGCGAGCTGCTCGGCTGCGAACCGTACATCAGCGGCAACGTGGGCAGCGGCACCGTGCAGGAAATGTCCGAATGGGTCGAGTACATTACGTTCGACGGCGAATCGCCGATGGCGAACTGGCGCAGGGAGAACGGACGGGAGAAGCCGTGGCGCATCAAGTATTGGGGCGTCGGCAACGAGAACTGGGGCTGCGGCGGCAACATGCGCGCGGAATATTACGCCGATCTGTACCGCCAGTTTCAGACGTATCTGCGCAACTACGGCGACAACAAGCTGCACAAGATTGCGTGCGGCGCGAACACGGCCGACTACCATTGGACGGAAGTGCTGATGAAGCAGGCCGCGCCGTTCATGCACGGGCTGTCGCTGCACTATTACACCGTTCCGGGCCCCTGGGAGAAGAAAGGACCCGCGACCGGCTTCACGACGGACGAATGGTGGGTCACGCTGAAGAAGGCGCTGTTCATGGACGAGCTCGTCACGAAGCATTCGGCCATCATGGACGTCTACGATCCGGACAAGCGGATCGATCTGATCGTGGACGAATGGGGCACGTGGTATGACGTCGAACCGGGCACGAATCCGGGCTTCCTGTATCAGCAGAACTCGATCCGCGACGCGCTTGTCGCGGGCGCGACGCTGCACATTTTCCACCGCCATTGCGACCGCGTCCGGATGGCGAACATCGCCCAGCTCGTCAACGTGCTGCAATCCGTCATCCTGACGGAGGGCGAGCGGATGCTGCTGACGCCGACCTACCATGTGTTCAACATGTTCAAGGTGCATCAGGATGCGGAACTGCTCGATACATGGGAGTCTGTGGAGCGCACGGGTCCGGAAGGCGAGCTGCCGAAGGTATCGGTCTCCGCTTCCCGCGCGGCGGACGGCAAGATCCACATCAGTCTGTGCAATCTGGACTTCGAGACCGGAGCAAGCGTGGACATCGAGCTGCGCGGCCTGAACGGCGGCGTGAGCGCAACCGGCACGACGCTGACGTCGGACCGCATCGACGGGCACAACACGTTCGACGAGCCCGAGCGGGTGAAACCGGCCCCGTTCCGCGACTTCAAACTCGAGGGCGGGCGCCTGAACGCATCGCTGCCGCCGATGTCCGTAACGGTGCTTGAGCTGACGGCGGGGTGAGCGGCGGATGACGGCGGAACGCCCGTGCAGAGGCTGCAGGTCTGACGCGCACGTGTCGGAAGAACGCATCCGGGCGATGCTCGCCGCGCCGATGTTCGCGGAATCAAGCGGGCTGTGCGTGCCGGACGACGTCTATGAGATGCGGCTGGACCTCTGCCGGTCCTGTCCGAAGCTGATTGGCGGCCATACATGCGCGGTCTGCGGCTGCATCGTTCCGATCGTCGCGAAGCTGAAAGACCGCGCCTGCCCGGCTCCCGGCGCGCCGCGCTGGACGCGGTACACGGAAGCTGGGGCGTGAGCCGGCGGTGCGAGGGGGAGAGAGCTTTATCCGGGCGCTGTGTCGGTTGCGGCACGTGGACGTGTGTGTGAATCGGGCGGTGCGCGGGGTCGCTTCCGGTGGAGTTGCAGATTTTGCAGCTCCGCTTTTTAATGGGTTTATGTGCAGGCATACAGGGGAGATGGGCCGACCCTATCGCCTCTAACGGCACGAAGTGCCGTTAACGGGTGGCCGGACCGGGCACGGGGCCGAATTAACGGCACGTGGTGCCGTTAGAGCGCCCACGCCCCCGGGTGCCGGCCCGCTCCAACGGCGCACGGCGCCGTCAGAGCCCGCTGACAGAGCGGTTTGGCCGCGCCGCCATCTTCGGCCGGCGCTCCAGCCGGACATACGCCAGCAGGCCGGTCATCGCGATCAACAGCGCGAGCAGCAGGTAGACCGCGCCGTAAGTCGACGGTTGGACAAGCGCAAAGGCGTTCAGGCCGCTCAGATCGAACTCGATCAGCTTGCTGACGATGGCGCCGCTGATTGCGCCCGACAGGAAGTTGACCAGGTTGTACATGCCCATGCCGACGCCGGACTGTTCCCGCGGGAGCGTGGACGACACCGACTTCGCCATCGCCGTCTGCACGAACGTGAACGGCGCGTTGATCAGCGGCAGGAGGAGCGCGATGACCCAGGCGTCCGCGGCGGACAGCAGCGAGAGCGCCAGCATGCCGGCGCCGATGAAGCCGAGCGCGACGAAGAGCGCGAACCGGGTGCCGCGCCGGTCGACGAGGCCGCCGCCGAACCGGCCGAGCAGCGCCGCCGACATCGCGCCCGGGAACAGGACGAAGCCGATGGCCTGCGCGCCCAGTCCGTGGCCTTCCGGGTTGCCGAGCATCATCGGCGTCATCAGGAACAGGCCGAAGACCGCGAACAAGGCGGAGAAACTGACGATCAGCCCGCAGGTGTAATCCGCGTTGCGGAAAAGCGAAAGCTGGACGAACGGATGCGGCGCCTTCCGCGAACGGATGACGAACAGCGCGGCGAGCGCGGCCGATCCGAGCAGATACCAGCCGTTCCACTGCGTGACGGACAGCATGAGCAGCGTGACCGCGGCGCCGAGCAGACCGGCGCCGTACCAGTCGACCTGCCCGCCGTCCCTCACCGGCTCATCGGGCAGGGCGCGGCGGATGAACGGCAGCGCCACGGGCGCCAGCAGCGAGACGAGGAACATGCCCGACCAATGGAACTGGCCGGCGATGAATCCGCCGACGATCGGTCCGATCCCCGCCGAGAAGGCGAGCGTCGACGCGATCGTGCCCATGACGCGGCCGCGGCGCTCCGGCGGGTAGAAGCGGATCGGGATGAGCATGACCAGCGCCGGGACACAGGAAGCGCCCGCCGCCTGAATAACGCGCGCGGTGAGCAGCATCGCATAGCTGTCGGCAAACACGCCGATGGCGGAACCCGAGGCGAACGCAAGCAGGCCGACCGTGATGAGCCGCTTGAGCGGCAGCCGGTCGGCCAGTTTGCCGAACAGGAGCGAGCCCAGCGCGTACAGGACGGAATAGATGGTTGCGACCCAGCTTACGGCCGACGACGGGAGCCGGAACTCGCCGGCGATGGAAGGCAGGGCAACGTTGAACATGGTGGCGTTCATGACCGAGAAGAACAGCACGAAGCTCAGGGCATAGACCAGACGGCCGGACGACGGGGCGGATGCCGGTCGATTCATCAGGATTCTCCTTTCATTTCGGGGGCTTCCGGTTCGCCTTCGGCTCGAACTTCAGGCACGGCTGCCCGGAAGATGAATAGACCACGGCGCTCGGCATCATATGGGTTTTGAACTCATAGGCTCTGCAGCCGCGGGGGAAATCGGGATCCCAGGTGACGAAATAGTGGCGGCACTGAAAGCAATTGATTTTTCTGTCCACGGACAAGGACGACCGCTCCTTTCCGCTCTCTCTCCTTCGCTATTGTAAATCAACCCGATCCGCGAGACAAACATTTGTTCCGTTTGCGAGCACAATGACAAGAACAAATGTTCCCGAAATCATTGAACAACCTATCCAACAAATGGTACCCTTGTATTATCGTGAGATCTGCAATGGTGAAGGGGAGTGCCGAATGGAACGGGTGATCACGCGCCGGAAGGCCGGACAATTTCTGCTGGTCCGCCACGGTCTGGCCGGGGAATGGCGCTACGAGGGGAAAGAAGGGGCCATGGCCTGGCTCCGGATGGTCCGATGCCTGCAATTCGACCCGCTCAATGTCGTGGGCTACAACCCGCATCTGGTGCTGCAATCCCGGATCAGGGGATACCGGCCGGAGATGCTCGACGAGCTGCTGTACCAAGACCGGCTGCTGTTCGACGGCTGGGACAAGAACATGTCCATTCTGCTGACGGAAGACTGGCCCTGCTTCGCCCGCCGGCGGCAGACGGCGCGAGCCCGGATGCTTCAAAATCCGAAGATCGCCGAACTGGCGCCGCTCGTGATCAGACGGCTGGAGGAGCGGGGGCCGTTGTCATCGGCGGATCTGGAGTTTCACGAGAAGATCGACTGGCCGTGGGCGCCCGCCCGTCTGTCCCGCGCGGTGCTGGAAAGCCTGTTCTTCGCCGGCGAAGTGATCATCCACCACAAAGAAGGGGCGCGTAAAATTTACGACCTGAGCCGCCGCCATCTGCCGGCCGATGTGCCGGACGCCGACGATCCGAACCCGACGGAAGACGAACACCACGACTGGCATGTGCTCCGCCGAATCGGCGCCATCGGCATGCTCTGGAACAAGTCCGGGGACGCCTGGCTCGGCATCGCCGGGATGAAAAGCGGACAGCGGACGGCATCGTTCGAGCGTCTGCACCAAAGCGGCCGGATCTGCAAGGTAATCGTTGAAGGTCTGGAGAAGCACCCGCTTTACGTGAAGGCGGAGGACATGCCCCTCCTGGACGAGGTGATCCGGAACGGGACCGGCGGGCCGGACAGGGCGAGCATGCTGGCGCCGCTCGACAATCTGCTCTGGGATCGCCGGCTCATCCTCGAACTGTTCGGGTTCGATTACCGCTGGGAAGTGTACAAGCCCGCCGCCGGGCGGCGGTACGGTTATTATGTGCTGCCGGTCGTGTACGGGGACCGGTTCATCGGGCGGATCGAACCGGTGCTGGACCGGAGCCGGCGCAGGCTGATCATCCGCGGCTGGTGGCCGGAGACCGGCGTTGAGCCTGCGGATGATCTGAGGATTAGCCTGGCGGACTGCATTCGCCGGTTCACGGCCTTCACCGGAGCGGATCTTGCGCAGTTGGACGAGACCGCCGCGACGGCGGCCGATATGCGGAAATGGCTTCAGATTTGAGGCTGCCGGTACCATCCGGCGGCTTCTTCATTTTTGTCACAAATTCGCCATGCCACGATGCCAGGAAGTTTAGATAGAATCCCCTCATCCGGCTGAACTATAATGAACGCGGAGAGGTTCCCGGCCGGGGTTCCTTCACAAACGCAGGCATCATCAGCCGGCGGAACGCGCATTCGGGGGGATACAGTTGAACAGATCATGGGTGACCAAGCTGATCGTGCTGGCAATTGCAAGCGTTCTCGTGCTGAGCGCTTGTTCATCCGGCGGGAACAAGCCGGGATCCGGATTGAATTCCGGCAGCTCTCAAAACGCGACAAATGTAAACGGTAACAATTCCGGAGACTCCGGTCAATCGGGCAATGCGGGCAATGCGGGCGGCCAGCCGTCCGGCGCGGCCGACAGCTCCGATCCGTTCGGCGGCTGGGTGGAAGGCTTGCCGAAGATCGAAGCTCCGGAAGGATTCGATTGGAAACAATTTGAAGGCGTCACGCTCAACGTCATCACCGAGAACACGCCGCCTTCCTCCGGGCTTGCCGCCAATATCGAAGTGTTCGAGCAGGCGACCGGCATCAAGGTCAACATCGAGCAGGTCAACCTGGACATCGTGGTGGAGAAGGCGGGCCTGGATTTCAACGCCCGCAACAGCAACTACCAAATCATCTATGCCGATCCGTACCAGATTCTGTCGAAGCAAGCCAAACATTTCGTCGACCTGAACACGCTGAACAACGATCCGACGCTGCCGTCCATTCCGGGAGGACTCGAGGACTTCATCCAGTCGCAGCTGCTGGTCGGCGGCTTCATGGGCGACAAGGAGCATCTGTACGCTCTGCCCTATGACAACCCGACGATGGTGCTCGCCTACCGCAAGGACGTCTTCGAGAAGTACAAGGATCTGTTCATGCAGGAGAAGGGCTACGACTGGACGCCGGGTCCGGACATGACGTGGGACCAATACTACGAAGTCGCGCTCTGGATCAACGAGAAAGCCAAGGCGGGCGTCATTTCGGAAGTCAAATACGGCACCGGCCACCAGGCGAAACAGCACGACTCGCTCATGAACGACTTCAGCAACGTGCTGGCCGCCTACGGCGGAGATTATTTCGAAGCGGAAAATCTCGGCGACATCGGCACGGAGAATCCCGGCAAATCGCTGCTCACATCGCCGGAAGCGATTGAAGCGGCCGAATTCTACAACGAGCTGCTCAAGATCGCGGCGCCGGGCAGCACGACCTGGGACTGGAACGGTCTGGCCGAAGCGTTCGCCGCCGGGGAAATCGCGATGATTCCGGAGTGGCACGAATTCGCAGGCATGTTCGAAAATCCGGAATTGTCGAAAGTGGCGGGCAAGGTCGGCTGGACGATCCTGCCGAAAGGCCCGAAAGGCCGCGGCAACATGTACGGCGGCACGAGCATCGGCATCAACAAATATGCGAGCGACGAAGAGATCAAGGCGGCATGGCTCTTCCTGATCTGGGCGACGGCGCCGCAGACGCAATACATGATTCTCGACGCCGGCTTTACGCCCACGCGCTACTCCGTCTATCAATTGCCGTACATCCAGAAGGCGATGAACGATCCGGAATCGCAGGAAGCCAAGGAATGGCCGCTTGCCTCCTCGCTGATCGCCGCGCAGGAAGCGTGGAAGGAAGGCAATGTTTACATGCGCCCGAAAATTCCGATGTGGCCGCAGATCGACACGATCATTTACACCGAGCTTTCGAAGATGCTGGCCGGCCGTCAATCGCCGGCGGACACGATGAAAGAAATCGCAAAACAAAGCGACAGGCTGACCGGCAACTGACGGACAAGGACAAAGCGGGTTTGCCGATGGTGCGGCATGCCCGCTTTCATGCCTTCTTTCCCGTCGGCTGGAATGAATCGGCAAGGAGGCTTACCATGCAACAGGCTGCAAGCCGGCCGCTCATGCGAAAACCAAAGCGGAATCGCACGGAATTCTGGATGCTGCTGCCATCGATTGTCGTGCTGGCGGCGATCAGCATTTTCCCGTTCTTCTTCATGGTCTATGCGAGCTTCATGGACTATTCGCTGGATATGGACCGCCCCCGCTTCGCCGGATTCGGCAATTGGGCGGACACGCTTACGGACACGGCGTTCTGGCAGTCGTGGGGCCGGACGCTCGTCTATGCCGGCGGCGGCCTGCTCGCCCAGCTCGTGCTCGGCTGCGCGATCGCGCTGCTGCTGTACCATATCCCCAGGTTCCGAAACCTGTTCTCGACCCTGTTCATGCTGCCGCTCTTCGTGGCGCCGATCGTCACCGGTCTCTTGTGGCGGTTTCTGCTCGATCCGACCTACGGGCTGTACCATTGGGTTCTGAACACGTTCGGCCTGGACATCCAGGTGCTGGGCGACCCGTCCTACGCGATGTTCGCCGTCATTATGATGGACGTCTGGGAATGGACGCCGCTCATTACGATCATCGTGCTGGCCGGACTCCAGACCGTGCCGGAAGAACCGCTGGAAGCCGCCGATGTGGACGGCGCGAATTCCTGGCAGAAGATCCGCTATATCCTGCTGCCGATGGTCCGGCGGATGATCGTGGTGGCGCTGCTCGTCCGCTCGATGGACATTCTGCGCTACGTCGATACGATCGTCATCACGACCGAAGGCGGTCCGGCCGATGCGACGAAGACGATCGGCTATTACCTGATGCAGGTGGCGTTCCGCTTCCAGGACATCGGCGGGGCGGCTTCCGTCGGCCTGACGATGCTGCTGGCCAGCATCCTGATGGGGCGGTTCTTCATTAAAGTCTTGAGAAGCGAGGAAGCCTGAAGATGCAACACAGACAGAAGCTGCTGCACGCCGTGCTTTATGCGCTGATGACGCTCAGTCTCCTGTGGGCGCTTGTCCCGATTCTTCACATGATCCTGTCTTCGATGAAGACGCAGGTAAATATGTTCGAAATGCCGCCCAGACTTTTCTTCACGCCGACGTTCGACGTGTATGAAGAAATGTTCTTCGGCAGAGGGGATTTCCCGCAGTTTCTGCGGAACAGTCTTGTCGTGTCGGTGGTGACCACCGCCTTGTGCCTGCTGCTCGGCGTCATGGGAGGGTTTGGCCTCGCGCGCGGCAATTTCAGGTGGGAGAAGGACGTCTCGTTCTGGGTGATCAGCACGCGGATGGCGCCGATTCCGGCCGTCATTCTGCCGCTGTACCTGATCTTCTCCAAACTGAATCTGATCGGCACGACGACGGGGCTGGTGCTGGCCTACACGACCTTCAACCTGCCGTTCGCGCTGTGGATGATGTCCACATTCTTCAAGGACGTGCCGCCCGATCTGGAGGAGGCGGCGATGATCGACGGCTGCGGCAAGTTCCGCGCCTTCTGGCGCGTCGTCGTGCCCACCGCGGCGCCCGGCATCGTCGCCACCGCCGTGCTCTGCCTCATGTTCTCGTGGAACGATTATCTGTTCGCTTCGATCTTCACCGGCCGCGGCACGCAGACCGTCCCGATCGCCGCGTCGCTGCTCGTCTCGCAGTCCGGCATCAAATGGGGCCAGGCGATGGCGACCGGCACCGTCATCATCATGCCGATGCTGATCTGCGGGCTGCTTGTGCGAAAATATATGGTCCGCGGTCTTTCCATGGGCGCCGTGAAGTGATTGAATGGAATCAGGGACAAATGACGATGGGAGGAGACTGATCCATGCAGGGGAAAATGAAAGCAGCGGTACTGACCAAGCCGGGACACATCGAAATTCAGGAGCTGGACATTCCGACGCCCGGTCCGGACGAGGCGCTCGTCCGGGTGCGGGCCGTCGGACTGTGCGGTTCCGACGTCCACTATTATGAGCACGGCAAAATCGGTCCTTACGTCGTGACGAAGCCGATCATTCTCGGGCACGAGGCGGCCGGCGAAGTCGTCGCCGTGGGCAGCGAAGTGCGTCATCTGAAGGCGGGGCAGCGGGTGACGATCGAGCCGGGCGTTACCTGCGGCCGGTGTGAATATTGCAAGTCGGGCCGGTACAACCTGTGCCCGGACGTCCGCTTCCTGGCGACGCCGCCGTATGACGGCGCATTCTGCGAGTATATCGCGATCCGCGCGGATTTCCTGTATCCGATTCCGGATTCGATGTCTTACGAGAAAGCGGCGCTGATCGAACCGCTCTCCGTCGGGCTGCATGCGGTCAGCCGCGGCGGACTGAAGACCGGGGAGACGGTGGTCATCATGGGGATGGGACCCATCGGCATGATGACGCTGCTCGCCGCCAAGGCGGCCGGCGCGGGCCGGGTCATCGGCGTCGACCTCGAACGTTTCCGGCTGGAGCGGGCGCTGCAGATGGGCGCCGACGGCGTCGTCAATCTGCGCGAAGAAGACGGCATGGAAGCGATTCTCCGTCTGACCGGCGGACGGAAGGCGGATCTGGCGATCGAGACCGCCGGCAACGGCAAGGCGGCCCAGGCATCGCTGCAAGCGGTGCGCCGCGGCGGCAGAGTCGTGCTCGTCGGACTGCCGCAGGAGGAAGCGACGCCGCTCAACATTCCGTATATCGTCGACAACGAGATCGATATCCGCGGCGTCTTCCGCTACCATAACACGTATCCGACGGGTGTGGCCGTCATGTCGGCGGAGAACCTGAATCTGGATCCGGTCATTACGGACCGCATGACGCTCGACGAGACGCCGAAGGCGTTCGAGAAAGCGATCAAGGAGAAGCACAGCACGCTGAAAATCGTCATCGAGCCGTAGGCTGCGGCGGTGGAAGCTGCTTGCGGCGGTCCGACCGGCAAACAACGCATCGTCTTCCGGCAGGCGGTGATGACGTTCAAGAGACGGTGACCCATCATGTACAAGCTCGGCAGACTGCTCAGCGCCATCGTATCCCAGAATATCGTCATCATCATCGCGATCGGATTGATCCGGGCGATCTTCGGCGTGTACGGCTGGTTTCCCAACGACAACGTCAATCTCCTGGTCGGACCGCTCCTGAACTGGCTTGTGCCCGTGCTGTTCGGCTATACGGGCGGACATTTGCTGGGCGGCAAACGGGGCGGTACCGTGGCGGCCATCGTCATCTTCGGACTGGCGCTGGCCAGCAACGTCTCGATGATTTTCATTGCGATGCTGATCGGGCCGGTCATCGGCTGGGCGGTGAACCGGATCGAACGCGTGCTGGAGCATCGGCTGCCGTCGGGCTATGAACTCCTCACCGCCAACTTCATTTTTGCCGTGCTTGCCGGGGGGCTCGCCGTCACTTGTTTCCTCTATGTCGGCCAGTTCCTCTCCGGCGTCATCCTGAAGTTGAACGGATTGATTCTGCAGGTCGCCTATTCCGGGTGGCTGCCGGCCACCGCCGCCGTCATCGAACCGGCCAAGGTGCTGTTCCTGAACAACGTCATGAGTTACGGCATTCTCGGGCCGATCGGCATTTCCCAGATCAAGGATTTCCCGGTCCGGCGAGCGGCATGCTGCTGGCTTACATCATCCGGCTGCGGGGGCAGGTGCGGCGCAACGCGGCTTCTTCGCTTGCCATCCATACGCTGGGCGGCATTCATGAAGTTTATTTTCCGTATGTGCTGATGAAGCCGCAGCTGCTCATCGCGCTCATTCTCGGCAATATGTCCGGCATCTGGATCTTCCAATACTGGAACGCCGGACTGGTGTCCATTCCGTCGCCGGCCAGTCTGTTCCTCGTGATCGGCCTTGCGCCGCCCGGCGATATTTTCTGTGTGATGCTGGGGATTGCCGTCTCCGCGGTGGTATCGCTGGCGGTGTCGCTTGTCGTCATCGGTTCGGCGGACGATTTGAAGGAGCGGAATGTAAGCAGCAAAGAACATGAGCTGATCCGGCGGCTTGAGCATGTCGGGCAGTGGGGAGAAGTCAGCCCGGTGCTGCGCAATCCGCTGGCGGCACAGCCGCCGGAGAAGCCGGCGCCGGACATCGGCGAAGAAGGCGGGACGTTCACCGTCTGCTTCGCCTGCGACGCCGGACTCGGTTCGAGCGCCATGGGGGCCGCCATTCTGCGCAAGAAATTGCGTGCGCTTCCATTCGGCGAACGGGTGACGGTCGTGCACGCTTCGCTAGACCAGATTCCGGACAACGCGGACCTCATTGTGACGCATCACTATCTGCTGGGCCGGGCGAAGCAGAGCGCTCCCGGCCGGGAATACATGTCAATCGGCAATTACACCGACCCTGCCGCCTACGAGACGATTCTGCAGAAAATCCGCTCGATCACGAAGTGACGGGCCCGGAACGGTGCGCTGCGCGAATGAACCGGAAGCGGAGGTGGGGACATGATGAACATCAAGCTGACGATGCGACAGGTGCAGATATTGCGTTATTTTCTGGAACACGATGATTTCAACAGTCTTGAGCCCCTGGCAGACCGGTTGGGCGTCAGTCTGCGCACGCTTCAGCGCGAGCTCGCCGAGCTGGAACTGTATCTCGCCCGATTCGGCATCCGGTTCCGGAAGAAATTCGGCCGCGGCATGAAACTGCAAGGCGATGAAGCCGCGCTTGCCGAGCTGGCCGGGCAGCTGCGCCGCCAGGATAATGCCGCGCCGGACTACACGGCGGAAGAACGGCAGGCCGTCATCAAGCACATGCTGCTCTCCGGCAAGGAACCGGTCAAGCTGTATGCGCTCGGCAAGGCGCTCCATGTCGCGGAATCGACGGTCAGCTACGACCTTCAGAAGATTGAACCGTGGCTTGCGAAATACGGCATCCGGCTGCATCGCAGGCCGGGCCTGGGCGTCTACATCGAAGGCACGGAGAAACAGATCCGCGCCGCCCTCGCCGACCTGCTGTACGAGAACGTCACCCAGGAGCAATTGATGACGCTGATCTACGGCCGCGAGAGCGCCGCCCGGGAGAAACTGCGGGATGAAATTCGCAGCCGGCTGCTGAACTTTATCGATCCGGCCTGGCTGCTGAAGATCGAGCAGGTCATCCAGCAGATGGAGCAGAAGCGCGGCTATCCGATGGCGGACAACGCCTATGTCGGTTTCGTCGTGCATCTGGCGCTGGCCGCGCAGCGGCTGAAGAACCGGGAAGAGATTACGATTGAACGGGAAATTCTGGAGAGGCTCAAGGCAACGCCGGAGTTCGGTCTCGCCTCCGAACTGGCAGACCAGCTCAGCGAGAAGCTGGAGCTTGCGTTTCCCGAGAGCGAGATCGGCTACATCACCATGCACCTTCTCGGCGCGCGCTCGAACAATGTGATGAGCAGCGATTACGATTATTCCGTGCTCGAAGATTACACGAAGCGCATGATCTCCGTCATGGAGCAGGAACTCCGGCTGGAACTCGGCAGCGACGACCGGCTGGCGGACAATCTGACGACGCATTTGCGGTCGGCGGTCAAACGGATCGAGCTCGGCATGCCGGTGCGCAATCCGCTGCTCCAGCATGTGAAGACGGAGTATCCGGATATTTTCGAGGCGACCCGGAAGGCGTCGCGTTGTCTGGAACAGGCGCTCGGCAAACCGGTGCCGGAAGAAGAGATCGGTTATCTGGCGATGCATTTCGGCACGGCGATTCTGAACCGGCAGGAGACCGGCAGGGAGAAGTACCGGGTGCTGCTCGTCTGTTCCAGCGGAATCGGCACTTCGCAGCTCTTGCAGGCGCAGATCAAGCTGAAGCTTCCGTCGCTGCACGTGGTGGACACCGTCTCGCTCATGCAGCTCGACGATTGGCTGCGCGACCATCCGCCGGTCGATCTTGTGCTGACGACGCTGCCGATTCAGATGGAGCATGTTGACGCGTTCACTGTCAGCCCGTTCCTCACGGACGATGAAATCGCCCGGATTCAGGAGCGGCTGGAACAGATCAGAACGCAGAAGCAAGGAGCCCATAAGCCGGCGTTGGATCGGGCGAGCGTCGCCAGGACGGTGGACCAGGTGGAGCGGTACGGCAAAGCGTTGGCCGGGTTGATCCGCAATCTCGAAGTCGTCGACCGGTTTGAAGCCGATGACAAGCAGCATCTGATCGACCGGATCATCGCGTATGCGGGGGAGAACTTCTCCGTCTCCGACCCGGACCTCCTGAAGCGCGACCTGGAGAACCGCGAGCGGCTCGGGCCGCTGCTGATGGAGCCGGAACGGCTGGCGATGCTGCATTGCCGGAGCGAAGGCATTGACGAGATGGCGATCTGCCTGTTCCGCCTCGGGCGCGAAGTGAACTGGGACATCGAAGGCCGCCGGGCACCCGTGCGGACAGTGCTGACGATGCTCGGCCCGCTGCACGGTCCGAAGGAAAACTTCGAACTTGCCAGCGAGATCAGCATGTCGCTCATCGAGGAGCCGTTCATCCGCAGTCTGACGCACGGCAGTCCGGGCGAAGCGAAGGAAGCGATGCAATTCGTGCTGAAGAAAGGGTATGTCCGGCTGATCGGCCAACAGCTGTGAACCGGCCGAGGCAGCCTGTCCAAACTCGGAGAACGGGAGGATGATCATGAAGGCGCTCGTCATTGAAAAACCGAACCATGCCGTCATCAAAGAAGTGCCGTATCCCGAGCCCGGCCCCGGCGAACTTACGGTGAAGGTGGAGCGGGTCGGCATCTGCGGCACCGATTTCCATATCTTTGCCGGCACGTTCCTGTCCCCGTACCCGCTCATTCCCGGCCATGAATTTTCCGGTGTCGTCGACAAGGTGGGCGAAGGGGTCGAGGGCTTTGTTCCCGGCGACCGGGTGACGGCCGATCCGACCCTGCTGTGCGGCGAATGCGAATATTGCCTGACCCGCCGCGGCAACCAATGCCTGAAATGGGGAGCGCTGGGCGACACGACCGACGGCGCCATGGCTGAATATGTGAAGCTTCCCGCCCGGAACGCGGTGAAAATTCCCGATACGATGAGTTTTGCGGAGGCGGCGTTCGTCGAACCGGTGGCTTGCGTCGTGCACGGCATGAACCGGCTCGATCTGAAGATGGGCGATCGGGTCATCCTGTTCGGCGCCGGCGCCATGGGCTTGCAGCTCGTGCAGGCGATCGCCGCGGCCGGCGCTTCCGAGCTCGTCGTCGTCGACGTATCCCCGAACAAGCTGCAGCTCGCGCTGGGGCTGGGCGCGACGCGGGGCGTGCTCAGCGGGGAGCTGAAGCCGGAAGACTTCCCGCGCGGGTTCGACGCCGTCGTCGACGCCACCGGTGTACCGGCCGTCATCGAGCGGGCGCTGGGCTTCCTGGGGCCGGCGGGCAAGTTCCTGCAGTTCGGCGTGGCGCCGCAGAACGCGGAAATCCGCATCAATCCGTTCAAACTGTACCACAAGGACTGGACGCTCATCGGCTCCATGGCGATCAATCATACGTTCCTGCCCGCGTTCCGCTGGGTGAAGGAGAAGCGGATCAAGCTGGAGCCGCTCGTCTCGAAAGTGATCACGCTCGAGGAAACGCCGGATTTTCTGGCCAGACCGAAGGATCCCGATCTGCTCAAAGTGCAGATTCAAATCTGACCGCATGGAAAAAGCAGCCTGCGCGGTTCGCACATGCGTGCCGCACGGGCTGCTTCTCATTTGGATGCGCGCCGCCTGCGGGACTTGAGCGGGCGTTTTTTCCGCGCGATTCGGCGCTGCCCCCGGGAGTAGACGCCGCGCTTGTGGAACGAGAGCGAGCGGTAATTCCGCGCATACCGTCGCCTCTCGGCCGGCGTGAGGGAGGAGGCGCCGCGGCGGAGATGCAGGTTGCGGGCGGGGAGCAGTTTGACGGCGGACGGATTTTCGCCGTACACCATGTTGCCGTACGTCTCGTACTCGGAGAATCCGAAGTTGCGCGTCCGGTCGATGCTGTCGATGATCGCCCGGTACCACGGCTTGCCGTGCCGCGCTTCGAGCATGGCTTTGAACCGGTAGAGCTTGTGCCGGTCGAACAGCATGTAGTGCGCGACGAACGACACTTTCGCTTTCCGGCGGCGTCCCGTCAGCCTGCGGTACGTCCGGAAATATTCGGGCTGGCTCCAGCGCCGGTAATAGAAGACGGTCTTGCCGCCGATCCGGAACCGGTGCGGACGGATCAGCACCGTGTCGGCGTCCATGACGAGGAAATGCCGCCGGCGGACGAGACGGTCGCCGCTCAGCTTGAGCAGCTGCTGATAGAGCCATCCGGACCGCTCCCACCGCTTCGACCGGTAGCGGATCCGGCTTTTCGGCAGCGGCTCGATCAGCCGCTCGTTCACGAAGACGCACCCTTTGCGCGCGCAGATTGCGCGGATCCGCGGGCTGTCCGGCGATACGACATAGATCGTGCCGATCGGATGCCGGACCATGCTCCGGATACTGTCGATCGTGTGCGGCAGCGTGCCGGCATCTTTGTCGACGGCCGGAATGAGCACGTCGATCGGTTCGCCTGAACCCGAAATATGGACAAGGCCGGCAGTCATAAGCTCACCCCGGTTCGTTCGCATCGTCTTGCTCCAGCATATGCGCCGGCCCGCCGTTGTGCACTTCGATCAGCTCCATGCCGGAATCGGTTTGGAGGGCATAGCGTTCGCCGCGCGCCAGGAGGACCGTTTCCCCCCGGCGGAGCGGCTTGAGGCTCCCGTCCAGCCGCAGCAGCGTCCCTTCGCCCGACAGCACCGTGATCAGGGTATCGCCGCCGGGTTCTTCCGGCATCTGCCGGACCGCGCCCGGGGTCAAGGACGCCAGCGCGATCGTCCGCCCGCCGCTGTCCGGGGCGTCCGCATGGATGACGCGCCGGACGCCCCAGGCGTATTCGCCGTACATCGGGCGTCCGGCATGCGGGGGAAGGTCCCGCACCCGGCTGCTCTGCGACTTGCCCAAGACGAGGATGCCGTCCGGACCGGCGGCCGCGATGATGCCGCTTACGCCGATGACATGGATCGGGATATGCAGTTCGTTGACGATGTGCGAGCCGCGCGCATCGCCGATGATCGCGCCCGGACCGACGACGGCCGTCCCGAGATGGTCGGTCAGGGAAGCCCAGCTGCCGAGATCGCGCCACAGGCCGTCGTGCCGGAGGACGATCGCCTCCGGCTCGCGTTCGGCGATCTCCCGGTCGAAGCAGTCCGCTTCCCGCCGTCCGTACAGCTCCTGCAGGCTGCCGTAGTCGGCGGGCAGTCCCCGTTCCGCCATCGAGGCGAGCAGGTACTTCAGCCGGAACGCGAACACGCCGCAGTTCCAGAGCGCGCCGTCCCGAATCAGCTTCTCCGCATCCGACGCGGCGGGTTTCTCGGCGAATCGCCTCACGGCGGCATGGCCGCCGGACGGCAAAGCGCCCTCCGGCACGATGTAGCCGAACTGATCGGACGGATGCGAGGGAACGGTGCCGATCAGGGCGAGCTTCGCCCCCGTCTGCTCCAGCGCGTCGGGAAGCCGGGCGATCGTCCGGAAGAACGTTTCGTCCACGAGCGGATCGGCAGGCATGACGCAGACGATCTCGTCCGGGTCCGCGGACAGCACCGAATGGAGATAGGCAGCGGCAAGCGCCGCCGCCATGTAGGTGCCGCGCCGCCCGGGCTCGGGAATGACCAGCCCGCTTCCGCCGATCCGGCGCCGCAGCAGGGCCGTCTGGTCGCGGCGGATGACGAACAGGGCGGACGACAGCATGCCCGCTTCTTCCAATTGCCGGCACAGCCGCCGGATCATCGATTCCCGTCCCCCTCCGGGGGCGGGCAGCAGGTCGAGAAACAGCTTCGAGCGGATATCGTTTGAAAGCGGCCGCAGCCGGGTGCCGGAACCGCCGCACAACAGGACAAGTCGCATCCTCGCATGCCTCCCGGATCCATTCGTTCGAGCGTCTCGACTATCCTATGTGGTTCGGGGCGCGATGTCCGGGCGGAAGCAGCCTCTTTTTTGCATCGGCGGCGCCAAGGATTGACCCCCGGCGGGTGATGGTGGATAATGGCGTTATGTGACTTGCGGAGGGAGATGCAGAGGATGGATTGGCGCAGAGTATCGGTGCTGGCCGGCATTGTCATGGCCATGCTCGTCTCGGCGATGGATACGACGATCATCAACACGACGATGCCGACGATTGCGGAAGAACTGGGACAGTTCCATCTGTACGCGTGGACTTTCGCTTCCTATATGATCTTCACGACGGTGCTGGCGCCGATCGCCGGCCGGCTTTCCGACATGTACGGGAGGAAAAAGGTGCTGCTGGCGGGGCTCGTCCTGTTCCTGCTCGGATCACTGCTGTGCGGCGCCGCGCAGTCGATGGTGCAGCTTGTTCTTTTCCGCGCCGTCCAGGGCATCGGGGCGGGCATCATGAACCCGTTCCCGGCGATCATCGCGGGGGATCTGTTCTCCGTCGAGAAGCGGGGACGCATCCAGGCGCTGTTCACGGCGATGTGGGGGCTGTCGGGGGTCATTGCGCCGCTGCTCGGCTCGCTGTTCGTCGAGTATTGGACATGGCGGTGGATTTTCTTCGTCAACATTCCGATCTGCATCGTATCGATTCTGCTGCTGCTGCCTTATCGCGAGGTGTACCAGCCGCGGCCGGCCGCCATCGACTACGCCGGCACGGTGCTGTTCACGGCCGGGGTCAGTCTGCTCCTCATGACGACGGTTGTGGAAAGCGGAATTGCACTGTACGCCGCGGGCGGACTCGCGCTGCTCGCGCTGTTCGTGCAGTGGGAACGCCGCCACGCGTCGCCGCTGCTGCCGCTCAATCTGTTCCGCAACCGCCAGGTGACCTGGATCAATGTGAACGGATTTCTGGCGAACGCGGCGCTGTTCGGCGCAAGCACTTATCTTCCGTATTATCTGCAGGACCAGGGCTGGTCCATCTTCATGAGCGGCGTCGCCATGCTCGGCATGACCGGCGGCTGGATGATCGCTTCGGTGCCGGCGGGCCGCTGGATTCTGAACTACGGCTACCGGCCGCTCATCGTGCTCGGCAATCTGCTGCAGGTTGTTTCGGCGGCCATGTTCCTGCTGCTCGGCACGTTCAACGATTTCTGGTTCGTACTTATCCTGTCGTTCCCGCTCGGAATTGCGTTCGGCATGCTGTCGACCGTGTCGATCATCGGGGTGCAGCAGCTGGTGGCGCCCGACCAGAAGGGCGTCTCGACGTCGCTGCAGATGTTCGCGCGGAACATCGGCACGACGTTCGGCGTCACGCTGATGGGCGCGATGCTCGCGAAGGCGCCGGAGGTGGCGGAAGGATTCCGCTGGATGTTCCTGTACGGCACCGCCGGCAGTCTCGTGTCGCTGGCCACCGCGTTCCTGATCCGCGGCAGCCGGCCGGCGCGGGAAGCGAACGCCGGCGCATGAATCAAGGGCCGTCTCGACTGCATTGGGCCGGGCGGTCCTTCTTTGCGTGCACCGGGCACGGGCGTCATTTTTGGTTGAAAGTCCCGAATTTTATCGCAGCACAACGACATTTTTTTTCGATCGACTGCTTGCCATGATCCGTTGATTGGAATATAAGGAATATTTGGTTGTTGCGTTTGCGGGATCAGATCACAATAATACAAAGTAGCATATGGGAAAAGGGAGAGGAAATCTATGAAAAAACAGCCGCCATCCTGCTCGCGGCCCTGCTTGCGGTTGCGGTCATCGGCTGCAGCTCAGGCAACAACAAGGACCAGGCAAGCTCGGGCGTGAAGGTCATCGAAATTCCGCTCACGGAAGAAGAATACGCCTTCGGAGTGGACAAGAATCAACCGGAGCTCCTGGAGCAAGTCAATCAATTCATCGCCAAGATCAAGGAAGACGGAACGCTCGATGAGATCCTGAACCGTTATTTCGGCGACGGGGAACCTCAGCCGGTCACCTCAGCGGAACTGGACACCGGCAAGGATCAACTGGTCGTTGCGACCAACGCGGCTTTTGAGCCGTTCGAGTATATGAAGGGCGACAAATACTACGGCGTCGACATGGAGATCGCCGCGCTGCTCGCCGAGCATCTGGGCAAAGAACTGGTCATCAGCAACATGGACTTCGACGCCGTGGTGCTGTCTGTGGGCCAGGGCAAAGCGGACATCGGCATGGCGGGTCTTACGGTCAATGAGGAGCGCAAGCAATACGTGGAGTTCTCGGAGAAATACTATGACGCTGCGCAGTTGGTCATCGTGAAAGCTTCCGATACCCGGTTCGACGACAGCAAGACGGCCGCCGATGTGGAAGCGGTACTGGCCGGACTGACGAAGGAGAACAAGGTCGGGTTCCAGACCGGCACGACGGCACAGTTCTATGTGGAAGGCGACGAAGATTGGGGATTCCCGGGACTCAATGTGACCGGTGTCGGCTACCGCAATGGTTCGCTGGCCGTTCAGGATATGCTCAACGGCAATGTTGAACTGGTCATCATCGACGAGGCGCCGGCGAAGTTCATTGCCGCCGCGATCAACGAATTGCAGTAAAGACAGGCGGATGCAGACGCTGGCATCCAGGCAAAGCTTGAACAGATTCGATGATACTCCGCCGGAGGGCGGAGTATCTCCGCGTTTGGGAGCGTGTCATGGGAAATTTTGACAAGAAGCTGGAGCGGTTCTGGGAGGTCTTCATCGAGCATGGCGGATACGTCAAGGTGCTTACCGGACTGCAAAATACGGTCTACATCGCGGTCGCGGGCCTGGCCATCGGTATCCTGATCGGTACGCTCATCGCCATCATCCGGGTATCGCCCAAAAACAACGGATTGCTGAAAACCCTGAACAGCCTGTGCGTTTCTATGTCGGATTGTTCAGAGGAACGCCGATCGTCGTGCAGCTGCTCGTCGCCTACTATGTCATGTTGCCGATGATTGGCGTCAACATCCCCGCACTACAGGTGTGCGTGCTCGTCTTCGGGCTGAACAGCGCCGCTTATGTGTCGGAGATCATGCGCAGCGGCATCCTGTCCGTCGATCCCGGCCAGATGGAGGCGGGCCGGGCCCTCGGTCTGAACTACCGCGTCACCATGCTGAAGATCGTCATTCCGCAAGCCGTGAAGAACATCGTGCCGACGCTCGGCAACGAATTCATTTCGCTGATCAAGGAAACCTCCGTCGTCAGCTTCGTCGGCGAGGCCGATCTGTATGTGGCCTTCAACTATATCGGCTCGAACAATTACGAATTCATGGTGCCTTATCTCGTCATGGCCTTGATCTACATTGCCCTGGTTGCCGTCGCTGCGCTGATCATCAGGCAATTGGAAAGGAGCCTGAGAAAAAGTGATAGACGTCATTGATCTGAAGAAGACCTACGGCAAGCTGGACGTGCTGAAGGGGATTACGACCTCGATCAAGCCGGGCGAGAAGATCGCGATTATCGGACCGTCCGGAAGCGGCAAGAGCACCTTCCTCCGCTGCCTGAACCGGATGGAAGAACCGACGAGCGGCTTGATCATCTTCAACGGTCAGGGTATTACCGACCGGAAGGCGGATATCGACGCCCACCGCCGCCAGATGGGCATGGTGTTCCAGCACTTCAACCTGTTCAACAACAAAACCGTGCTCGACAATATCATGCTGGCGCCGGTCTATCTGGGCTTGCGCGATCTTCGCAGGCTGAAGTGGCGGAACCGGCTCATCAAGCTGCGCAATCTGTTTCGCAGCGAGAAGCAGCCGCTCCATCCGATCAACACGAGCAAGGCGCGGATCAAGGCCGAGGCGCGGGAGACGGCCCTGCGGCTCTTGAAACGCATCGGCCTGGAGGACAAGGCGCATGTGTATCCGTCCACCCTGTCCGGCGGGCAGAAGCAGAGAATCGCGATCGTCCGCGCGCTGGCGATGAATCCGAAGGTGATGCTGTTCGACGAGCCGACTTCGGCGCTCGATCCGGAGATGGTCGGCGAGGTGCTGGATCTGATCCGGCAGCTGGCCGACGAGGGCATGACCATGGTGATCGTCACCCACGAGATGGGATTCGCCCGGGAAGTGGCGACCCGGGTGTTGTTCATGGACGGGGGGAGCATCGTGGAGGACGACGCGCCGGAACGCATTTTCACGAATCCGCAGCATCCGCGGACGCAGGAGTTCTTGTCCAAGGTGTTGTAAGAAGCGAAAAAGTACGGTTCGCCTGGTTGAGGCGGGCCGTACTTTTTTGTGAGTCTGGCATGGGGCGGGGTTGTAACGCGGTATGCACATTACAGTGTGCGGCGAGCGGCTCCGTGCGAGTCTGTAGCGTGGTATCCACGTTACAGCGTGCGATGAGCCGCCCCGAGCGGTGCCGTAGCGTGGTATCCACGTTACAGCGCGGGACGAGTGGCTCCGAGCGGTGTCGTAGCGTGGTATCCACGTTACAGCGTGGAGCGAGCGGCTCCGGGCGGGTCTGTAACGCGGTATCCGTGTTACGTCGTCTCTGCGAGTTCTTTTTCCCGGGGCTTCCGGTCCTCGAGGAACTGCCTGCCGTATTCGCCGTGCGGATGGATCTGCGCGTGTTCGGTCTGGATGGTGGCGTGCATGATTTTGTATTTTTCCTTCAGCATTTCGTTGATCGCGAGGATGACGCAGAACGGCTGGATGTCGGCCCGAATGAAGACGTGGGCGGTCAGGATGTTGTGATCGGTCGAAATTGCCCAGAAATGCATCTCGTGCACGTCCAGCACGCCTTCCACCTTCGCAATGTCCTTCCGGATCTCCTCCAGCTCATACCCCTCAGGCACCGATTCCATCAGCACGCGGAACGACTGCCGGATGATCCGCGCCCCGCCGCCGAAAATGATTCCGCCGATGATGATGCTGATGATCGGGTCGAACAGATGCCAGCCCGTAAAGTAAATGAGCACCGCCGACACGATGACGCCGATCGAGCTGAGCAGGTCGCCGATGAAATGCCAGAGCGCGCTCCTGATATTCAGGTTGTTCTCTTCCTTCATGCTGCGGCTGAGGACGGTCGTCAATACGATGTTGACGACGAGGCCGATGACGGCAATCGTCAGCATGATGCCGTAGTCGATCTCGGGACGCGTCACGAACCGGCGCGCGCCTTCGATGAAGATGCCGACGGAGATGGCGCACAGCGCGAGGCCGTTCAGCAGCGCGGCGATCGTCTCGAACCGCAGGTAGCCGTAGGTGTACCTGGAGTTCGGCTTGCGCGACGCCAGCTGCACCGCCAGCAGGCTGAGTCCCAGGGCGGCGACGTCGGAGATCATGTGGGCGGAGTCGGACAAGAGCGCCAGCGATTTCGAGATGATGCCGCCGATCACTTCGACGATCGTGAAGAACAGGGTGAGACCGAGCACAATCCACAAGGTTCGCCGGGATACCGCCTGTTCCTTGATGTGCGCGAGATGATGGAAATCGCCCATATGGCTGCCTCCTTCGGCGCACGGCCTGTTCATGCGCCCGATAATGTACATTTAGTATATGCCCGGCTTGCCGGTTGCGCAATGAATCGGGACGTCGGATGACGAAACGGTCACCCCGCGATGCCGAGGATGATGACGCCGGCCGTGATGAGGCAGGAGGCCAGCAACCGCCGCGCGCCGCCCTTCTCCTTCAGCACGGAGATTCCCAGCGCCGCGCCGAAGACGGTGCCGATCTCGCGCATCGGCGCGAGTACCGCGACGGGCGCGAGGGAGAGGGCGAACAGGAACAGCAGGTAGCCCGACGGCATCAGCGCCCCGCCGAGCAGCATCGTCCACTTGTGCTGCCGCACTTCCGCCTTGACGCGGCCGGACCGGAGGACGGCCGGCAGCAGCACGAGCGCGTTGCCGATGTTCGTCACTTCGATCAGGACGACGGGCGTGACGTGGTTCAGCGCGATTTTGTCCACGACGATGTAGGCGGAAATAGCGAGGCCAACCGCGAGCGCGAGCAGCAGCGCCTTGCGCGATCGGGCCATGGCGCCGGGACGTGGCGAGGCTTCGCTGAGCAGCGCGATGCCGGCGATGATCGCCAGAACGCCGAGCCATCCCCGCAGCGTCAGCGGCTCGCCCAGCAGCAGGACGCCGGCGAGCGGCACGAGCAGCGGGCTGGTGCCGCGCATGATCGGATAGACCTGCGACAGATCACCCGCTTCATAGGCGGCGGCCAGCAAATGCATGTACAGGCCGTGCAGCAGCACCGACAGCAGCAGGAAAAACCAGCCGGACGCCGTCAGCTCCGTCCGGGCCAGATCGTGCCAGGTCCACGGCAGGTAGAGCAGCGCGGAAACGGACTGCGCGGCCCACAGGAATGTCTTCTTGTCGCCGCTGCGCTTCGTGAGAAGGTTCCAGACCGCGTGCAGGAACCCCGAGGCGACCACGAGCAGGACGGCGGCCGCGCTCACGGGCGGAGACCTTCCCGCCGCAGCCGGACGTCCGCCGCCGCCTGATGGGCGGGCAGCCCTTCGCAGCGCGCGAATTCGCGGATTACCGGAGCGATGCTGCGCAGCGCGTTTTCGCTCAAGCGGCCGACGGTGGACACTTTCATCATGTCCCGCACGGTCACGCCCGAGTAGGCGCGCGCGAAGCGGTTCGTCGGCAGGACGGCGGTGATGCCGATGCCGTAGTTGGCGGCGGAGAAGGGCGTGTCTTTCCCGAGCAAAATCTCGCCCGCGTGCCGGATCCGCTCCAGCGCCAGCCGTTCCGTCTCCGGTTCGCATACGATCATCAAATGCTCAGGCGCGTAATCGTTGATGAACGCGCAGGCTTCGCCCAAGTCGGAGGCGACGACGATCGCGCCGCGCCCTTTGGCGCCGAAGACGGTCTCGAGATAGCCGCGCCGAGGCTCGTCCGCTTCGGCGAGGCACAACCGGAGTGCCGCGGCGGTCTGCGTAGCCAGCGCGGCAGAGGTCGTCACGAGCACCGACGACGAGTCGGGCCCGTGTTCGGCCTCGTTCGCCAGGTCGCGGGCGAGACGCATCGGGTCCGCCGATTCGTCCGCCAGCACGACCGAGTCCGACGGGCCAAGTCCGGGCGCGCTCCGCTTGCCCCGCATCATCGCGGCAAGCATGGCAGCGCCGATGCCGCCTGGTCCCGGTCCGAAGACGCCGTCGGTCTCGGGAATCGACGCCGTGCCGCAGGCAAACGCCGCGATGACGGCAACGCCGTTGCCGACGACGATCCGGTCCGCGCCCGCCAGTTTCGCCGCGGCGGCGGTCGCCGGATCGGCGAGCTCGTCCGGTCCCGGCGGCATGCCGACGACGACGGTCCCGACGCCGGCCGCCCGGGCGGCGCCGACGAGCATGATCGCCGTCGAGAGCAGCGGGCCCTTGCGCGACGGAATCCAGATACCGACCGCATCCAGCGGGCCGATCCGCTCGCCGATCGTCGTGCCGGGCCGGATCTCGATTTCCCGGGCGGCGGGCAGCAGGGCGAGATTGACTTCGCGCACATGGCGGATGGCCGTGTCCACGGTTTCCCTGAGTGAAAGGGATAAGGTCGAAATACAGCGGTCGATATATTCGTCATCGAGCATCAACCGCTCTGGTGCGACGCCGTCGAACTTCAGCGTCGCATCGATCACCGAGGCGTCTCCCCGTGCTTCGACATCGTCGAATAGATCGAGCACGCCGTCCAATATCTTCCGGTCGAACAACTTGCGGCGCGCGGCGAGATGCGCTTTCAGTCGCTCCTTCTCCTCCGGCCGGCGATAAATGAGGCCCATGATACCGGCTTCCTGCTCCAATGTCAAAACCTCCGTCTCCCATGGAAAATAGAAAAGCCGACCCAGGTACGGGCTATACCTGACCGGCTCAATCGCTCATGCGGCCCGCAGGTATAACGCCGAAAGGCGTTTGCCCCGCGGAGCGCTCTCCGCAAGAGTCAAACGCCTGATCGATGGTGATGGATGCGGGCCTTTTCGGATTTGGAACACCAAACCGCCATCATCGCCGATAACCGCCTTCCGAATCGGTTGGCCGTAAAGCATGAATTCCGCCGCAGGCCTCAATCGAAGCGATAAGTCCAGAATCGCTCGGTTCCGAACCGCTCTTCCAGTTCGCGGGTGATCCGCTTGCCGCCGTCCGATATGCCGGGCACGTAAAATTGGGAGCGGTGCGCCCGGATCGAATCGAACTTCTGCTTCAGGTACGGCCGGACGTCGCGGTAGACGTCGGGCTTGCCGAGATCCCGCTCGCAGCCGTGCGAGAAGGCGATGCAATGCACGACCGGCCGTTCGCCCCGAGGCATCCGTCCGATCACGCGGACGACGGCCGCGCCGCACGCGTCGTGGTCCGGATGGACGCTGTAGCCCGGATAGAAGGTGATGACCAGTTCGGGCTTCACATCGCGCACCACCGCACCGATCCGCTCGTCGAGCAGGTCGGGATCTTCGAATTCGATCGTCTTGTCCATGAAACCGAGCAGCCTGAGGTCCCGGATGCCGATGGCCCGGCAGGACGCTTCCAGCTCCCGCCGGCGGAACTCGGGCAGCGTCACGCGATTCGCGAACGGCGGAAAGCCCATGTTCCGGCCCATCTCGCCGAGGGTCAGGCAGGCGTAGGCGACTTCGGCGCCGGAGGCGGCGTACATGGCCAGCGTCCCGGATACGCCGAACGATTCGTCGTCGGGATGCGGGAAAACGGCAAGAACGCGTTTTTCCATGGCTTGAGCACCTCTCCCCTCTCAGAACGGGCTCGGAGCCAACTGCAGGGCGACGGCCAGCTTGCCTTCGCCGTTGTGGCCGGCCAGCAGGAGCCGCTCCGTCTCCGATTCCTCGTAGTGTGTCAGCCCCTCGCAATAGACCCATCCGTGCGCCATCTTCAGTCCGACGCGGTACGGGCCGCTGCCGGATATCGTTCCCCGTTCGTAGCGGATGACGGCGTTCTTGACGAACGCCGATGACGGATGCCTGCTGCTGTCGTGGTGGGCTGCGTATGCGCCGGTCGTCGACTCGAGGTGAAGATAGAGATCGCGCCCTTTCAAAGCCTCGAGCCGGGCCTGAACCGTTTCGGCGTCGATTGGTATCATGTCGGCACCTCCCTGCGTGAAGACCGTCTGCCCGGCCGAACCGGCGGAACCGGCGGCACCGGGGCAGCCGTCAAGTCATGGTACTGACAGGGTACCACTCCGCGAGGCTTGAAATCAACGACATCCGCACATTTTGGACGAGGCGGGGTGTTTATCCAGGAGGGAGTTGTCTTCCCGGCATATGATGCAGCAGTACAAGTGGAAGGGGAGCGATGCCGATGCAAGCGGGTACCGGCAGGACGCTGGCGAACAAGTGGGCAAAGACGGCTGCGCTCAAATCGCATCCGGGAATCGCTCCGCATATTCCGCACACGCGGCTGTTCACCGAAGCCAATCTGCGCCGGATGCTGGCGCAATACGGGAGCGTTGTCGTCAAGCCGCAGCGCGGCACCGGCGGACTCGGCGTCGCCAAGATTGCGCGCAGCGGACGCGGATATACCGTCACGGTCGGCGCGTCGAAACGCACGTACCGCTCGTTCGCGGGGCTGCTTCGGGCGCTGCGTCGGCTCAGGCGCGGGCGCCGCTACCTGATCCAGCGCTGCATCCCGCTCGCGACGATCGGCGGACGGCCGATCGATTACCGGGTGAAGATCGTGAAGGAGGGCGGCGCGTGGAAAATCCGGGCGATCGTCGGCCGGCTGGCGCGCAAGGGGCTGTTCGTCACGAACCTGTGCCGCGGCGGCACGCAGCTGCCGGCTTCCGTCGGCATCAGCCGCTCGCTGTCGCCTCGGCTGGCGGCCGTCAAGAAACGGCAGATGCGTTCGCTCACGTACACGGCGACGGCCGTGCTGGAACAGCGGTATCCCGGAATCGGCCAGCTCGGATTCGACTACGGTCTGGACCGCTCGGGGAAAATCTGGATTTTCGAAGTGAACACGCGGCCGCATTGATCTTGCCAGATATTTAATGAGGTTAATAGGATTTGCTAATCTGGAAATCAATATGCATCAAACTTTTTTATAGGGCAGACGCAAATCACATGCTGTGTATAACTCTATCCACAACATCCCCATAGCAACGGCGCATTTTTCGACGTCTGCCCACAAGAAACGCACAATTCATACACAGTCCGCTGTGGATATCCGGATCGCTTGTTCCGCTGGAAATGGACATGCTAAGATGAGGGTGACACAAGCATTGAAAGGATGACCCGAGCATGAACAAGCTTCCGGACGAATTGCTGCTCGAAGCATATTATACGGCGGTTGAACAGAAACTGGATCCCGCGTTCATCCGCATGCTCGCAGCGGAACTGTCCCGGCGCAAGCTGAAGCCTGTTTCCGTCCGGATGGGAGCGTAATAGATCCGGGCGTTCACGGCCGCAGGACAATCGTGACTTCGCCATCGGTTCCGCAGGATGCGCAGTGAACCGCGTGAATACAGATCATGTCTTCGATCGAGCCGCGCATGCGCCTTTCTTCGTGCCCGGGCTCGTACGGCGCGTACGGCCCGAGCGCGTCGAAAGCACGCCCGGCGTCTTCGGCGGCGCGGCCGCAGCGGGGACAGTCGAAGACGAGCGGCACGAGACCGTTGCACACGGGACAGATCGGCGGCATGGCCATCACCCCGTCACATAGGATGTCCAGCCGTCACAATTTCATATTGCTGCTGTGGCCCGGAGACAGCTTGGCGTTTGGATCGATGTATACTTTCGCGTTGTTGATGGCGGTCGGCGCTTCCCCGAACCCGACGGCGATCAGCTTCAGCTTGCCGGGGTAGGTGACGATGTCGCCCGCGGCGAAAATGCCCGGAATGGACGTCTCCATGCGCGAGTCGACGACGATGGAGCCGGAATCGATCTTGAGCCCCCATTCCTCGATCGGGCCGAGCGAAGAGACGAAGCCGAAGCTGACGATGACCGCGTCGACCTCATGCTCCGTCGTTTCGCCGGAGCGGACATGCTTCAAGGTTACGCGTTCGATCCGCCCGTCGCCGGACAGGGCCGCGATCTCGGCCGGGGTGATGATGTTCACGCTCGACGCCTTCAGCTTTTCGACGCTGTGCTCGTGGGCCCGGAATTTGTCCCGGCGATGCACCAGCGTGACGGAAGCCGCGATCGGCTCGAGCATGAGCGCCCAGTCGACGGCGGAGTCGCCGCCGCCGCTGATCAGGACGCGCTTGTCCCGGAATTTCTCCATGTCATTGACAAAATAATGCAAGTTGACGCCCTCGTATGCTTCCGCTCCCGTCAGTTCCAGCTTCCGGGGTTCGAATGCGCCGACGCCGGCGGTGATGATGACGGCGCGCGCGTGGTGCACGGTGCGATCGGTCGTCACTTCGAACAGCCGTTCCTCGATTTTTCGCACGTTCAGCACTTTTTCTTCGAGACAGATCTCCGGCTTGAACAGATCGAGCTGCTCACGGAGACGGTCGACAAGTTCCTGCGCCTTCACGCGCGGAAAGCCCGCCACGTCAAAGATTTCTTTCTCCGGGTAGAGCGCGGAGAGCTGGCCGCCGAGCTGCGGCATGCTTTCGATGATTTTCACGGACGCCTGCCGCATGCCGCCGTAGAATGCGGCGAACATGCCGACGGGACCGCCGCCGACGATGACGATGTCGGTCAGATTGGGATGGGTTTGCTGGGACATCACACGGCACCTCCAGGCAGATTGGATAATCTCGACATCTGCGCGGTTATTTTTACATTATACCTGTTCCCGCGTCCTTCGTCTGTCGTTTTTGTACGGAGTTCTAAAAGAATTCGTAGGTTTTGCTCTTGAACTTTTTCTGAAAACTGCTATCATTTTCAATGTATGTTACGGGTATTGTGTCCGATATCTGTTCGAGCGCATACATGAGGGCGTTTGAATTGACGCAAGCTAGGCATGAAACCCTTGATGGCCGGTCTTGTTTGTGTAATTTTTCACAATATCCCGGTAATGATCAACGACCAAGAATGGAAGGGAGCCCAACATGAGCAGCATTCCGAAGATCGTCATTCTCGGCGCCGGGTACGGGGGCGTCATGACGGCGCTTCGTCTGCAGAAGCAACTCAATTACAACGAAGCGGACGTGACGCTCGTCAACAAGCATGACTACCATTATATTACCACCCACCTGCACATGCCGGCCGCAGGAACGGACAGTCCGGAGAATGCACGCGTCAGCATTTCGAAACTGATCGACGAGTTCAAGATCGATTTCGTGAAGTCGACGGTCGTGCAGATCCGGCCGCAGGACCGCAAGGTCATCCTGGAGGACGGCACGTTGTCTTACGACTACCTCGTGATCGGCGTCGGCGGGGAGCCGGAGACGTTCGGCATTCCGGGTCTGAAGGAGTACGCGCTGAACATCCGGAGCATCAACTCCGTCCGCCTGATCCGCGAACATATCGAGTATCAGTTCGCGAAGTACAAACGCGAGCCGCACCGCACCGACTATCTGACGTTCATCGTCGGCGGCGCGGGCTTCACCGGCATCGAGTTCGTCGGCGAGCTGGCCGACCGCATCCCGCAGCTCTGCCGTGAATTCGACGTTGATCCGCAGCTCGTGAAGCTGATCAACATCGAAGCGGCGCCGACCGCGCTGCCGGGCTTCGATCCGGAACTTGTCGAATACGCGGTGGACGTGCTGCGGAAGAAAGGCGTCACGTTCCGCATCGGAACGCCGATCAAGGAATGCAAGCCGGACGGTGTCATCGTCGGCGAAGGCGAGGAGATCAAGGCGCAGACGGTCATCTGGACCGGCGGCATCCGCGGCAACCGGCTGATCGAGGAAGCCGGCTTCGAGACGATGCGAGGCCGCGTGAAGGTCGACGAATATCTGCGTGCGCCGGGGCATGACAATGTTTACGTCGTCGGCGACAACTCGCTGGTGTTCAACGAAGAAGGCCGCCCGTACCCGCCGACGGCGCAGATCGCCATGCAGCAAGGCGTGGCCGTGGCGCACAACCTGGTCGCTTCCATCCGCAACCAGGCGCTGAAGAAGTTCGAGTACAAGCACAAGGGCACGGTCGCTTCGCTGGGCAAAGGTGAAGCCATCGGCATCGCCTTCGGCAAGAAGTACAAAGGCTGGACGGCAGCCCAGCTCAAGAAGCTCATCGACCTGCGCTATCTGTTCATCATCGGCGGCATTCCGCTCGTGCTGCGCAAAGGGAAATTCTTCTGATGCGGCACTGCAGCGTACAAGTGCGGGGACTGCTGACGCGGGACGAGCTCGACCGCTACAACGCGCTCATGGAAGTCGGCTCTTACCTGGAATCGCAGGGACGATACGACCTGGCTTATACGGTGCAACGAGAAGTGGATCTGCTGATTCAGCCCGCGATCGAGCGGTTGAAGGCGAAAAGCCGCGAGCGCGACCGGATGACGGCAGAATATCTGGCGGCGAAAAAAGCCGAAGCGGAAGGCGCGGCAGCCAACGGGACGGCGGACGCCGGAACGAAAGAAGACGACGAGTGATGCTATCGGAATGCTGCGCCATCGGGAACGAAACAAGGCCGGTCAGGATGCGAATCCTGTCCGGCCTTTTGCTGCGTCCATTTACACGTTCAACAGTTCGCCGAGCTTGTCCGACGTCAACAGATTGCCGACGTAGAAGTCGCCGAATTCGCCGAACCGCGCGCTTACCTCGTCGAAACGCATTTCGTAGACCAGCTTCTTGAACTGGATCGGGTCGTCGGCGAACAGCGTGACGCCCCACTCCCACAAGTCGAAGCCGACCGAACCGGTGATGATCTGCCGGACCTTGCCGGCGTATTTGCGGCCGGTCATGCCATGGGAGCGCATCATTTCGCGCCGCTCGTCGATCGGGAGCATGTACCAGTTGTCGCTGCCCTGCCGGCGTTTGTTCATCGGGTAGAAGCAGATGTGCCGGGTTTTCGGCAGAATCGGTTTGAGCCGGGCGACGATCTCCGGGTTCTGCATCGGATCGGATCCCGGCTGCGCCATATAGTTGCTCAGCTCGACGACGCTGACATAGGAGTACGCGGGAAGCGTATAGTCGGCGAATGCCGATTTGTTGAACGCCGTCTCCAATTCCTGCAGTTCGTCCAGCGTCTCGCGCAGATGCATGAACAGAATGTCGGCTTTCTGGCCGACGATCGCGTAGACGGCCGTGCTGCCGGTTTTCGCGGCTTCGACCGATGCCCATTCTTCCATCATGCGGCGCAGTTCGCCTGCTGCCTGTTCCCGCTCGGCCGCGTCGGCCTGCTTCCATGCCGACCAGTCGATGGTGCGGAAATCGTGCAGCGCGAACCAGCCTTCAAGCGTTTGAGCCGCTTCGCTCATGGAAACCCTCCTTCAGGTTCTGTCGTTCGTGGAACCTGCACTTGTCGCCCTCATTGTACCCGAACGGCGGGACGCGGGGCAAATGACGGTCTTGTGACAAAGCCGCTCCGAAATTGACTCGTGCGGGCACTTCCACTAAACTACTCTAGAGAAACGGAATGCGCCAAGGAAGGAGCTTGCTTCCGACATGCTGCAAATGATCGTGCTGTTGCTTCTGTTCTTCGTGATGATCTTCGGCATCGGCTTCATCCTGAACATGCTGATCAAGACGACCTGGTTTCCGATCTGGCTGTTCCTGATCGTCGGCGTGCCGCTGGGCATGTACTTCACCTGGGATGAGTCGAAGTCGTTCACGGCCAATCTGACCGGGTATTCCTACGTTGACATCTCGGTGGCGCTCGCGGGTCTCGCCGGCGCGTATGTCAGCGGCTGGACGATCCGCAAGCTGCGCCAGGGCGGATACAAAATGTTCTAATCGGCACCGGAGACGGCAGAGCCATACTAAGACGGAATACCGATTCCGTCGAGGTGAGGGCGATGCCGTTTATTCATGTGAACGGGACGGACATCCATTGTCACGCGCTTGGCCGGGGGCCGGCCGTCGTCATGGTGCACCCGCCGTTTATTGCGAGTTCCATTTTCAATTATCTGAAGCATGATCTGTCCCGGGATCACCGCGTCGTCGTGTTCGACATCCGCGGGCATGGGCACAGCCCGGCGGGCGATGCTTCGCTCACGATCCCGCTCATCGCGGAGGACATCCGCCAGCTGCTGGACCGGCTGGACATCGAGTCCGCCTATGTCTGCGGCTATTCCTGCGGCGCGATGCCGGTGCTCGAAGCGCTGCTGAGCGCGCCCGGCCGGTTCCGGGGCGCCGTGCTGCTGTCCGGCATGAGCGAGCTGACCGACAGCCGCAGCCGGATGCAGATGCGGGCCGGCGCCATGCTTCGCGGCCTGACCCCGGAGGCGGTCGTCGTGCCGGTCGCGCTCGGCAACGCGGACAGCCGGACAACATTCGGCGTGCTCCATGCGGAGGGCAAGATCGGCGATGCGCGCCGCTGCCGGGAATATGCGGATAGCTGCCTGCGTTACAGCTGCACCGGGCGGCTGAACCGCATCGATCATCCCGTGCTGCTGCTCAGCGGCGCGGAGGACGGGGCGGGCTGCGCCTATGCACGCGACTTGCACGAGCGGCTTCGGGAGTCGGAGTGGTACAGGATCCGGAAAGCGGGCCATCACCTGCCGACGAAGGCGCCGGATCAGACGAGCGATGTCATCCGCGCCTGGATCGCGAAGCTGGAAGGCCGGGACGCGGCGCCCGAATTCGCCGGGCTGGAAGGTCTGGCGGAGGTGCTCATGGCGGACGAGGCGGATGCTGCGGCGCAGGAAGCGGAGCGGAGCTGACCGCGGGTCGGCGGCCGCTCTTTTTGTGCGTAAATGGGGTGAATGGCGCAAGCTGGTGCAGAAATGCACCAGAATGGCCCAATGGCCTTCGAGACCGATCCATCTGGTGCATTTTTGCACTACATCCCGCATCCCGCGGCCGTCCGAACGAGACCGCTGCCGACTTAAATCTGCGATCGGTGTCGTTTTGTGCTAGAATAGGATCACGAGATTTCCCATGACGGATGGAGCTGGATGACAGCATGCGGATCGAACACGGGCATCAATTCACCGAACATCATCGGTATATCGTCTATCGCGATTTCTCGATGAGCCCGCTGGACTTGAAGACGCTCAGCCTGATCTACCAGCCGATGATCGGCGCGCCGGCCGTCTCGTTGTATCTCTTGCTCTATCACCAGATCGACGAGACGCGAACCGGATACTCGCGGCCCGATGTGCAGCGCAGGCTGCTGCTCGGCCTCGGCGTCGGCCTCGGCGAGACCGGCCGGCGTCATCTGGTCGACCAGACCTCCCGGCTCGAAGCCGTCGGGCTGCTGCAGACGCACCGGATCGCGCTGCCGGGCGGGGACGACATCCTGTACGAATACACGCTCGTCAGGCCGCTCGAGCCGGCCGAATTTTTCACGAATCCCCATTTCACCCTGCTGCTGCGGGACAAGATCGGCAAATACGCCGTCATCGCGCTGCGCGAGCAGTTCGAGTCGCCGGCTCCGGAAGAGCTGGATCGCGCCGGGGTGGCACGGGAAGACCTGTCGGTCCCGTTCTTCGATATCTTCCGCGTGCAGCCGCACAGCGCGGACGCCGAGCTGGAGCAGGCGCTGGCGGAGCTGGCCACCACCCGCGAACCGGCGCCGGCTCTGCCGCCCGAGCCGTCCGCGGGCATCGCGTACGCCGAGCTGATTCTCGGGTTCCCGCGCAGTTCCGCGAACCGGCCGTTCGTCGAGCGGCTCAGAACGGACAAGGAAGGCATGGCGATCGTGAACTACGTCGCCTACAAATATGACCTTGACGCCGTGGACATGCGGCGGCTGCTCGATGAGCCCGGCGTCTTCTCGCCGGATGGCGCGCTCCTGTTCGACGAGCTGCAGCAGCGGGCGAGCCAATTCTACCGGCAGAACCGCAAGCTGGAAGAGGAGCGGAACCGGATCGCGGTGCGGAGCACGTCAAACGCCGGCGCTCCGGAAGACGCGGCCCCGGACGATCCGCCGGAAGTGCCGGTGTCGGAAGAAGATTATTTGCCGGTTCCCGAATCGATGGCGGGACGGTGCGACATTGCGCAATACAACTTCCTGATGCGGAACGAGCCGCACACCCGCTTCCTTAAACGTTTCTTCCCGGGAGCCGTGCCCGCCTGGCTGGACCGGGCCTTCGAGCGCATCGACCTCCATTACAAGATGCCGCGCGAAGTGATCAATGTTCTCATCCATTACATACTCGGCATGAGCGGAACGCAGCGGCTGTCGGGCGACTTCATCGACAAGGTAGCCTCGAACATGCTCGCCAGAGGGGTCGATACATACGAGAAGGCGATCCGGTACGTGCGCGAGCAGGAGAAGCTCGAGCAGCGGATGAAGGAAGCGGAGCGCCGGCCGCAAGGCGCGCAGGGGACGCAGGGCGGGGCGCAGGGCCGCGTCTGGCGCGGCGGCCGGAGCGGCGGAACGCGCAAGCCGGCGATTCCGATCGTCGAGCAGCGGACGGGCGGCCGGCAGCTGACGCCGGAGGAGCTGGCGGAGGCGCTCCGGCTGGCAAGCGAGCTGGAACGCGAGTCGTAACAAGGGAGGGGCAGACCGATGGAATCGCTTGGGGAACTCATCAAGCGGTGGCCGCTCGGCGCCGGGATGCAGGCCGAAGCGGAGCGGCATTTGGACGCGCTGCTGGAGGAACCGGCCGTCCGCGAGCTTCGGGCGCGCCATCCGGAACTGACGCGGCGCGACCTGCGCCTCAATCTGAACCGGATTTATCAATATGTGAAAGAGCAGCGCCATTGCGCCGCGTGTCCCGGTCTTGACCGGTGCCCGAACGACATCGAAGGGTACTACACGGTGCTGGAGTGCGAGGTACAAAGCGACAAGGCGCAGCTGTACGACCGGAAAGCTCCCTGCAGCCTGCTCAAGGCGCGTCAGGCCGAACAGCAGCTGCGCAGCCGGGTGCGGAGCTTCTACATCGACGAATCGGCGCTCGGCGGTTCGTTCTCGCCGACCGAGATGGTCACCCTCGAGCCCGAGCGTTCGGCTGCCGTCAACCATCTGTTCAAATACATCAAGACGACGCGGGAGAACGGCTTGCAGAAGCGCGGACTTTATCTCGTCGGCCCGTTCGGCACGGGCAAGACGTATCTCATGTGCTACATGCTGCACGAGCTGGCGAAGAGCGGGCTGTCCGGCGTCATCGTCTACGTGCCGGAGTTCGTCGAGGACGTGAAATCGATGCTGGATGAACCGGCCCGGCTACGCGAGACGATTGAACTGATGAAGCAGACCGATCTGCTCGTTTTTGACGACATCGGCGCCGAGAATCTCAGCCCCTGGGTGCGCGACCATGTGATGGGCACGATTCTGAACTACCGCATGAACCGGAAGCCGACGTTTTACACGTCCAATCATGACCTGGACGCGCTGGAGCGGCATTTCAGCTTCACGAACAAGGACGGCGAGGAAGCGCACAAGGGACAGCGGCTGATGGACCGGATCCGCCCGTTCGTCGACCGGCTCTGGATCGGCGGCGGGAACAAGCGCGGCCTCACGTGACCGCCATCTTAAGAATGTACGCTTGTTCCGGCTTCTCCGGAGATGGTAAGATGCGGGAAGATGACAAAAAAGGATGCGTGCGGATCCGCACCGTGTCCGGAGAGGAAGGAACTGGTCACCATGCGCAAACATCGTGTCGTTGCGGCCGGCTGCGGAGGCATGTCCCGGCTGTGGCTGGATTACGCGCAATCCCGTGAGAATGTCGAGATCGCCGCGCTCGTCGACCTGTACGAAGAGACGGCGCGCCGGAGGGCCGCCGAGCTCGGACTGGACGTCCCGATCTTCACCGATCTTGCGGAAGCGCTGTCGAAGGTGGAGGCGGACCTCGTGTTCGACGTGACGATACCGGCCAGCCACAAGACGATCGTGACGACGGCGCTCACCGTCGGCTGCCACGTGTTCGGCGAGAAGCCGATGGCCGAGTCGCTGGAGGATGCCAAGGAGATCGTGCGCGTCGCGGGACAGACGGGAAAGCGGTACGCGGTCATGCAGAACCGCCGGTACAACCGGCAGATCCGCGCGCTGCGGGATCTGATCGCTGGCGGGACGATCGGCAAGGTCGGATCGATTCACGCCGATTTCTTTCTCGGGCCGCATTTCGGCGGCTTCCGCGACGCGATGGAGAGTCCGCTCATCGTCGACATGGCGATCCACACGTTCGATCAGGCCCGCTTCATCAGCGGGGCGGATCCGGTCTCGGTGTATTGCCACGAGTACAATCCGCCGGGTTCGTGGTATCAGGGCAACGCTTCGGCGGTATGCATTTTCGAGATGAGCGACGGTTCGGTGTTCACGTACCGCGGGTCGTGGTGCGCGGAAGGGTTCCCGACGTCCTGGGAAGCGGACTGGCGCATCATCGGCAGCCGCGGCACGGCGCGCTGGGACGGCAGCGCGATGCCGGAGGCGGAGGTCGTGGACGAGTCGGCGGAACCCGGCTTCATCCGGACCGTCCGCCGGGTGGAAGCGAAGGCCGCCTGGAACGGGCGGGAAGGCCATGACGGCTGCCTCGACGAGATGTTCGCCGCGCTGGAGGAGGGGCGTCCGGCGGAGACGGACTGCACCGACAACATCAAAAGCATGGCCATGGTGTTCGGCGCGCTCGAGAGCGCGAAGACCGGCCGCAAAGTGATGCTCGACCATCTGTGATCCGACAGCCAGGGTCCGCCCGCAGGTTTCACCGCCTGCCGGGCGGGCCGTTTGTTTTATCAGCGCAGTTTATAAGATCAATAAAAACTAACAAAAAATAGGTTGACGCCCCGGCTGGCAACCTGATATGATGCTTCTATAACCCGACTAAACATGTAGGAATAATCATTTAGTGACCGGTCAACCGGAGCAAATGAAGCCTCATCCTCATCGCGCTGCGCCATCAGTCGGTACAGATTGAGAAGGGACGGCCGTCGGGCCGCCCGATTTTGGGGGAGTGTCGAGAATGAAATCCAAGATTTATCGGACGCTGATTTTGATTGCCATCATTGCCCTGTTGACCGCCTGCGGATCGGGCGGCGGCAACGGCTCGGGCAACGGACCGTCGACCGGTTCCGGGGGAGCGTCTTCCGATGCGAAACAAGAATCGCTGCCGCCGTTGGAACTGCTGAACGTTTCCTACGACCCGACCCGCGAGCTTTACGAAGCGTACAACGAGCTGTTCGCCGAGTATTGGCTGAACGAGAAGGGCCAGAAAGTGACGATCAAGCAGTCGCACGGCGGTTCCGGCAAGCAGGCCCGCTCCGTCATCGACGGGCTGGAAGCGGACGTCGTGACGCTGGCGCTCGGCTACGACATCGACGCCATCGCCGATGCGGGGCTGATCTCGCCGGACTGGCAGTCGCAGTTTGACCTGAACAGCTCGCCTTATACGTCGACGATCGTTTTCCTCGTCCGGGAAGGCAATCCGAAGGGGATCAAGGACTGGGACGACCTGATCAAGGAGGGCGTCGAAGTCATTACGCCGAACCCGAAGACGTCCGGCGGCGCGCGCTGGAACTACCTCGCCGCATGGGGCTACGCGCTGAAGAAAAGCGGCGGCGACGAAGCGTATGCGCAGGAGTTCGTGAAGAAACTGTTCAAGCACGTGCCGGTGCTCGACTCGGGCGCGCGCGGAGCGACGACGACGTTCGTGGAACGGAAGATCGGCGACGTGCTGCTCGCATGGGAGAACGAGGCGTTCCTGTCGCTCAAGGAATTCGGCGAAGACCAGTTTGATATCGTCACGCCTTCGCTCAGCATTCTGGCCGAACCGCCGGTCGCCATCGTCGACAAGGTGGTCGACAAGCGGGGAACGCGGGAAGTCGCCGAAGCGTACCTGAACTATCTGTACACCGAGGAAGCGCAGAAAGTGATCGGCGAGAATTTCTACCGGCCGACGCTGCCATCCGTGGCCGAGCAGTTCAAAGACGTGTTCGTCGACGTGGAGCTGCTGACGATCGACGACGATTTCGGCGGCTGGCGCGCGGCGCAGGAGAAGCATTTCGCCGACGGAGGCATTTTCGACCAAATCTATACGCCGGGTTCCTGACAATTTGAACAGCCGTTATTCGGACGGGAGCTGACTTCACATGAAAGGTTCCAGAAAGGCCAGCGTGCTGCCGGGATTCGGACTGTCGCTCGGATTCACCGTTCTGTATCTGAGTCTCATCGTGATCATTCCGCTGGCCAGCGTCCTGATCAAGACGGCCGGAATGAGCTTTTCGGAGTTCTGGGCGGCCGTGACGAACGCCCGCGTGCTCGCGGCGTACAAGTTGAGTTTCCTGACCGCGTTCTTCGCGGCCGCCGTCAATGCCGTGTTCGGCCTGCTTGTCGCCTGGGTGCTCGTCCGCTACCGGTTTCCGGGCAAGCGGCTCGTCGACAGCATCGTCGACCTGCCGTTCGCCCTGCCGACTGCGGTTGCGGGCATTGCGCTGACGTCCATCTACGCGCCGACCGGTTGGGTCGGATCGCTGCTTGAACCGCTCGGACTGAAAATCGCCTATACCCCGATCGGCATCACGATCGCACTGGTGTTCATCGGCCTGCCGTTCGTCGTGCGGACGGTGCAGCCGGTTCTGCAAGATCTCGACAAAGATGTGGAAGAAGCGGCCGTCATGCTCGGCGCGTATCGCTGGCGGACGTTCCGCCGCGTCATTCTGCCGGAGCTGATCCCGCCGCTGCTTACCGGCTTCGCCCTGGCGTTCGCCCGGGGCATCGGCGAGTATGGTTCGGTCGTGTTCATCTCCGGCAACATGCCGATGCGGACGGAGATCGCGCCGCTGCTCATTATGACGAAGCTCGAGCAGTTCGACTACGCCGGCGCGACGGCCATCGCGCTCGTCATGCTGGTGATCTCGTTCTCCCTGCTGCTGCTCATCAACTACATGCAGTGGCGGTACAGCCGCCGCGTGCAGGCGGGATAAGGAGGGATCGCCATGGCTGGAGCCATTCACGCACATCTGTCAGATGCGGCGTCCAACCGGCCCGCCCACGCGACGGAATCGAGGGGTGTCCGGATCGCGCTGATTACGGCCGCGCTGCTGTTCCTGGCGCTGATCATTCTGCTGCCGCTCATTTCCGTCATCGTCGAGGCGCTGTCGCAGGGCTGGCGCGTCTATGTCGAATCGATCACCGAGAAAGATGCGCTCTCGGCGCTGAGACTCACGCTGATCACCGCGGCCATCGCCGTCCCGCTGAACACGGTGTTCGGCATCGCGGCCGCCTGGGCGATCGCGAAGTTCAAGTTCCGGGGCAAGAACGTGCTCATCACGCTGATCGATCTTCCGTTCGCCGTCTCCCCGGTCATTTCGGGCCTGATCTTCGTCCTGCTGTTCGGCGCGCAGGGGCTGCTCGGTCCGTGGCTGGCGGCGCATGACATCAAGATCATCTTCGCGCTGCCCGGCATCGTGCTCGCCACCATATTCGTCACCTTCCCGTTCGTGGCGCGGGAACTGATTCCGCTCATGCAGACGCAGGGCGTGCAGGAGGAAGAGGCGGCGGCGACGCTGGGAGCGAAGGGCTGGCAGATTTTCTGGCGCGTGACGCTGCCGAACATCAAATGGGGGTTGCTCTACGGCATCATCCTGTGCAACGCGCGGGCGATGGGCGAATTCGGCGCCGTCTCCGTCGTCTCGGGGCATATCCGCGGACAGACGAACACGCTGCCGCTGCACGTTGAGATCCTGTACAACGAGTACCAGTTCACCGCATCGTTCGCCGTCGCTTCGCTGCTGGTGCTGCTTGCGCTCGTGACGCTGGTCGTCAAGGCGATCGTCGAGTGGAAATCCGAACAGCGATCGGCCGGATCGGAAGGAGGAACCGGGTAACATGCGTATCGAAGTGCGGAATGTGACGAAGCGTTTCGGCAGCCTGAAGGCGGTCGACAATATCAGCTTCACGATCGAAGAGGGTAAGCTGATCGGGCTGCTCGGCCCGAGCGGCGGCGGCAAGTCCACCCTGCTGCGGATGCTCGCGGGGCTGGAGACGCCGGACGAAGGCGATATCATCCTGGACGGCAAGCGCGTCAACGACGTGCCGCCGCAGAAGCGGGGCATCGGCTTCGTCTTCCAGAACTACGCGCTGTTCCGTCACATGACCGTGTTCGACAACATCGCGTTCGGACTGGAAGTGAAGAAGGCGAAGAAGAATGAAATCCGGGAGCGCGTGAACGAGCTGCTCAAGCTGGTGGGCCTTGAGGCGATCGGGAACCGTTATCCGCATCAGCTCTCGGGCGGCCAGCGGCAGCGCGTCGCGTTCGCCCGGGCGCTGGCGCCGCGGCCGAGCCTGCTCCTGCTCGACGAGCCGTTCGCCGCGATCGACGCGAAGGTGCGCAAGGAGCTCAGGACGTGGCTGAAAGAGATGATCGAGCAAATCGGCATCACATCGATCTTCGTGACGCACGACCAGGACGAGGCGGTCGAAGTGGCCGACGAGATGCTCATTTTCTCGAACGGCCGGCTGGAACAGCAGGGCTCGCCGCTTGAGATCTACCGCCATCCGCGGACGCCTTTCGTCGCATCGTTCATCGGCGAATCGCGGGTGCTCCAGCATCCCGAGCGGCTCATCGGATTCGAGGAAGCGGTCAGCCAGGGAGGCAAATCGGCCATCATCCGCCCGGAATTCGTGGAGGTCGGCTTGCAGCGGGAGCTTTCCTATCCGCTGTCCGCGCAGCGGGGGATCGTCAGGCAGTCGTTTTTCCGCGGTGCGCATCTGGAACTGGAAGTGGATGTCGAAGGCAATCGGCTGATCGCGTACCGGTCGCTTGACCGGGAACCGCTCGAGCCGGGTGCCGAAGTGCTTGTCTTTATTCATCGGTTGTACGTGCTTGACGGATCGTCTGCGGTATTGGTCGAAAATCCGCTCAAGACGGATCCGATGCCGGTCCATATTTAGTCCATACTGGAATGGATGGAGGGTTCACAATGGCGAAACCGGTAGAGGTGGATGCCGTATGGCTGGAACGGATTGCCGAAGTGGTGAACGGCCTGGAATACGGCTCGGTGGTCATTACGGTTCATGACGGCCGGATCGTGCAAATCGATCGCACGGAACGCAAGCGGTTCGACGCAGCGGCCGCGGCGCGTAGGGCTCAGCCTGTTGCCGGCAGGCCATTGCCGAAGACCGGCGAAGCGAAACATTGAAAACGAACAGCCCCGCCGCCGTCCGGAATGGACGGAAGCGGGGCTTCGGTTTACGGCAGGTCAAATGCGCATGAGGCGGCATTGCGCCGCCGGCCGGGTTACGAGATCAGAAACTTGATGATGACGGCTGCGGCGAAAACAACCACCATAAAGGCGAACATACCGGCGAAACCGACCGCCACATCGTTGAAATCGTTGCGCGGCTCTTCATTGATATGTTGACGCGGATCCTGCACGTTCTCCATCAGTCTGTCCTCCTGTCGGGCCGGCGGTAAACCGCAGCTTGTGCCCCGTAAGTCTTCCATCGCTCCCCCTAGTATACCCAACTTGCCGAATGCTTGTAAAGCGAACGAATGTGACAAAAATAAGGCGGCGTTTTGTCGGTACGGCATCGCTCCGCCGGGCGTTCCATGTGCTACAATACGTATAGCGACGAAGGGGGCGAAACCGCATGGCACAGAAGGAGTCGGCCGGCCGATCCGCGGCCGGGGAACTGAGGCGCGTTCCGGAGCCGATCCGCTCGAAGCTGGCGCTGCTTCCGGACAAGCCGGGCTGCTACCTGATGAAGAACGCCGACGGGCAGATCATCTACGTCGGCAAGGCGAAGGTGCTCAAGAACCGCGTCCGGTCCTATTTCACGGGCAGCCACAACATCAAGACGCAGCGGCTCGTGTCGGAGATCCGCGATTTTGAATACATCGTGACGTCCAACAACATGGAAGCGCTCATCCTCGAGTGCAACCTGATCAAACAGTATCATCCGCGCTACAACGTCTTGCTGAAGGACGACAAGACGTTTCCGTACATCAAGATTACGGGAGACGCGCATCCCCGCCTCGAGGTGACGCGGCGCGTCGTCAAAGACGGCGGAAAATATTTCGGCCCGTATCCGAACGCCTATGACGCGCGGGAGACGAAGCGGCTGCTGGACCGGCTGTATCCGCTGCGCAAATGCGCGACGATTCCCGACAAGGTGTGCCTGTATTACCATATCGGGCAATGTCTCGCGCCGTGCGAATTCCCGGTCGACCGGAGCCGGTACGAGGAGATGGTGCAGCAGATCACGCGTTTCCTGAACGGCGGCTACCAGGAAGTGAAGGCGCAGCTCCAGGAGAAAATGATGGCTGCGGCCGAGGCGCTCGAGTTCGAACGGGCCAAGGAGTACCGTGACCAGATCCAGAGCATCGAGACGGTCATGGAGCGGCAGAAAATCCAGGTTGCCGACGCGGTCGACCGCGACATTTTCGGTTTTGCCGTGGACAAAGGGTGGATGTGCGTGCAGATTTTGTACATGCGCCAGGGCAAAATGATCGAACGCCGCGCCACCACGTTTCCGTTCTACGGCGAGCCGTACGATGATTTCATGACGTTCGTGACCCAGTATTACAGCGAGAACCCGGCGCTGCCGAAGGAGATTCTGCTGCCGATGGCCGAGGATGCCGGCGGGACGGCGGACGGCGGGCAGCAAGGACAACCGGCCGGCGGCGCTTCCGGCGGCGAGCGGCCGGATGAAGGCGAGGCCCGCGCCGGCGCCTCCCAGGGCGAAGAGGATATGCGCGAATCGCTGCAGCGCTGGCTGAAGATCAAAGTGTTCGTCCCCCGACGGGGCAAGAAGCGGGACATCGTGAAGATGGCGATGCAGAACGCCCGGGTGACGCTGGACGAGAAATTCCGGTTGATCGAGCGCGACGAAGCCCGGAGCGTGAAAGCCTGCGAAGGACTGGCCCGCTGGCTCGGTCTGCCGCAGCTGCGCCGCATCGAGGCGTTCGACAACTCGAATATTCAGGGCACCGACGCCGTCTCGGCGATGGTCGTCTTCACGGACGGCAAGCCGGACAAGTCGGAATACCGGAAGTACAAGGTCAAGACGGTCGAAGGAGCCGACGACTACGCGACGATGCGCGAAGTGATCCGCCGGCGCTATGAACGGGTGCTGAAGGAGGGGCTTCCGCTGCCGGATCTGATCGTCGTCGACGGCGGGCGGGGGCAGATCAGCGCGGCGCTCGACGTGCTCGAGAACGAGCTGGGCCTGAACGTGCCGGTCTGCGGCCTCGTGAAGGATGCGAAGCACCGGACGGCGCAGCTGATGACCGGCGATCCGCCGGAGATCGTGCCGCTGCCGCGCGACAGCCAGGAGTTCTACCTGCTGCAGCGCATCCAGGACGAGGTGCACCGGTTCGCGATCTCGTTCCATCGCAACGTGCGCGCCAAATCGATGATCGCCTCGCAGCTCGACGCGATTCCCGGGATCGGCGAGAAGCGGCGCAAGGCGCTGCTCCGCCATTTCGGCTCGATCAAGAAGATCCGCGAAGCGTCGATCGAAGATTTCCGCCCGCTCGGCATCGGCGAGAAGCTCGCGGCGAAAATTTTGGAGGCGCTGCGGGAAGATGATGCGCGCCAGGCGGAGCCGGAGCCGGCGGAGTAGTGGAGCGGCCGGTGCTGCAGCGTGGATAGCACGCTATAGCGGGCTATGAGGCCCGGCCGGATAGAACGTTGAAAGCCGCGTGCGGCAACCGCACGCGGCTTTCGTGATTATGCCGGATCCGGATCCCCCGCGGCCGAAGCGGGCGCTGCCGGCACCGGAGCCTCGGGCGCCGGCGCGGGCGGCTTCGGCGGACGCCGCCGGTCCCACCAATGGATGAGCCAGGCGATGCCGACCGGATGCACGATGTAGAAGATGCCGGCCGCAATCGCATCGGCCCCGCCGAGGAACATCAGCGAGGTCGCCATCAGGACGAGGTCGAAGACGGCATGCGCGAACAGCGCGGCCGCGAAGCCGAACCGGACGAACAGCCAGCAGAACAGCAGGCCGAGAATCGTCAGTTCGATCAGCCGTGTGCTCCACGGGTAGAGCGGGTACGCGACATGGCCGAGCGCCCAGATGACGGTCGGGATGATGCATGCTGCCGCCGTATTCCGGAACCACCGCTTGAACAGGCCGACGCCGAACAGCCGGTACATCGCTTCCTCGGATATGGCCGCGCACCAGGCGAGCAGCGGGAACAGCCATGCCCAGCGGAAGTTGAGCGTCGACTGGGTGACGTCGGCGGAAGACCAGATACCGAATCCCCGCTCCATCACGAGGAAAATGACCGCCTGAAGCCCGAGCAGCGCGAATGCGGCGCAGTACCCGATCTTCATCGCCTGCCAGACATCGGCGCCGAAGCCCGGCTCCCCGCGCCTTCTCCACAGGTTGTACCCCATCGACCGCCACAGCCCGTCACCGCCGACGAAGGCGAACCAGACCGACACGGCGACGCCGAGCGTGTACAGCACCTGGAGGACGGTCATGAATATCGTGAACGGACCGGCCTGCGCCGATTCGCCGACGCTCGCCCGGATGCCGTCCAACATGTTGATGTTGTTGATCTGGTAGAACACCAGGAAGATGCCGCTCAGCAGCAAACCGCGCGCAAACGATGTCTGCCTGCGCAGCAGCGCGGCGTAGATGATCGCGATGACGAACAGCACGAACGAGAGGCCCATATAGCCGGCGAATGTCAGGATCGAGGCGATCTGATCCTGCCGCTCGACATAATCGGCATAATCGTCCGGCACTTCGAACACCGGCTTGAACGAGGTGACGCGGACGGTTCCGTCCTCCGCCTGCCTGACATTGATGCGGAGCGTCAGCTTCGCATCGCCGATCTGATCCGCGGCGTCGAACACGATCGTGCCGTCTTCCGGCAGGCCGCGCAAATGGAGCGCCTGCTCCGGATAGCCGCGCTCGATCGCGAAGGCGCGCGCCGCCAGCGACGCCGCGCCGAACTCCAGCTTGCGTCCGCCTTTGCCCGGCAGTTCGTTCCAGGCGACGACTTCGCCCGTATCCATATGGACGTGCACGAACAGGACTTCGCCGTCTTCGCCGTGCATTTCCACCTGCCAGGTTTCCACCGGATATTGCTGTCCGTAGCGCTCTTCATAATCTTCGCCGAGATCTTCCCTGGACAAATAGCCGTACAGCCGTTCCTGAATCTGATGCACGGTGCCCGCCGGCTCGAACGCGCCGCCGAAGTGCTCTTCCGCGAACCGGACGGCCGCAGCTTCGGCCTCCGCCTTCGCGATGTGCCGAGTGGCATCGGGATCGCGGATGATGCGGCTCACTTCCGGGGCGATCTGGAAAATGAGAAACAGCAGCAGCCCCGCGGCCCCGGCCCCGAGAAGCAGGCGCCAATTCGGCTGCGTAATCCCTCGCTGCATGCCAACACCTCGTTTGATGTGAACGTGACTGCAAAATCTAATCGTAGCGTAACATATCGCGTGAAAATCTTCCAATTGCGCGACAAATCGACATTTGGTAAACTCCGGCCGGCGGGCTATAATCGTAACAATCGGCCGGCCCGCACATCCAAAGCCGGCCCGTTTCGGGAGTGAACACATCCTAATGAAATTCAAGTTCACCGCCGCACTCTGGTCTCCGCCCCGCGTGCTCGCGATCGGATTCGCCTTGATCATTCTGCTCGGCGCCAGTCTGCTGTCACTGCCGGCCGTCTCGGCGGACGGCCAGCCGATGCGGTTCATCGACGCGCTGTTCACCGCAACTTCCGCGGTCTGCGTAACCGGACTGGTCGTGGCCGATACGGGCACCTTCTTCAACGCCGGCGGCCAGCTCATCATCCTGGCGCTGATCCAGGTCGGCGGGCTCGGCTTCATGACGATGGCGACGCTGTTCGCGCTCGTCTTCAAACGGCGCATCACGCTGCGTGAGCGGCTCATCCTGCAGGAAGCGATGAACCAGACGAGCATGGAAGGCATCGTCCGGCTCATCCGGCGCGTCATCATCTATTCCCTGACGATCGAGGCGGCGGGAACGGCCGTGCTGACGGCGCGGTTCGCCGCCGAGATGCCGCTTGGACGGGCCGCTTTCATGGGGCTGTTCCACGCCGTATCCCTGTTCAACAGCGCCGGATTCGACCTGTTCGGCAATTACCGGAGCTATACGCCGTACGTCTCGGACCCCGTCGTCAACATCACCGCCATCCTGCTGGTGACGCTCGGCGGGCTCGGCTTCATCGTCATATCGGATCTGCTCGAATACCGGAAGCGCAGGCGGCTGTCGCTGCACTCCAAGGTCGTGCTCGCGACGAGCGGCGCGCTGCTAAGCATCGGCGCGGTCGTCATTTTCGTCTTCGAATTCACGAACGCGCTCGCGCCGCTCGGCTGGGACGGCAAGATCTGGGCGTCGTTGTTCCAGTCGGCCGCGCCGCGCTCGATCGGTGTCAATACGCTTGATATCGGCTCGCTGCGGCAGGCGACGCAATTTTTCCTCATTCTGCTCATGTTCATCGGCGCCGCGCCGGGATCGACGGGCGGCGGCATCAAAGTGACGACGTTCACGACGCTGGTCGGCGCCGTCATTGCGATGATGCGGGGCAAGGACGAGGTCGTCCTGTTCCGGTACCGGCTTGCGCGCGAGCGGATCTTCAAGGCGCTCACGATCACGATGATTTCGCTGGCGGTCGTCGTCGCCGTCACGATGGTGCTCTGCACGACCGAGGACCGGGCTTTCTTACGCATCCTGTTCGAGACGGTGTCCGCCTTCGGCACATGCGGACTCTCGACCGGCATTACACCGCAGCTCACCGACTTCGGCAAGCTGCTGCTCAGCCTGACGATGTTCGCCGGCCGGCTCGGCCCGCTTACCTTCGCCTATGCGCTCCGGCCGAAGGATGAGAAGGAGTTGTACCGCTATCCCGAGGGCAGAATTATTATCGGTTGACCCGGCTGAAATAAGACGCAATTTCGTCAATCCACAGCCGGAGCGACGGGCTCATGGCGCCGGGATCGGGATGGATGAGCGAAGTCGTCCGCTTCGTCTCCTCCAGCTCGGGCACCGGCATCGCGATCAGATCGTTGTCCTTGAGCAGCTGATCGCGGAGATACGACCGGGGAAGCAATGCCCCGGCGCGGCACGGATGCATGAGCCTGAGAATCGCTTCGAACGAATCGATCTCCATCCGGACGTCGGGCCGCAGCCCGTATTTCTCGAACAGAAGGTCGATCATCGTCCGATACCACGTGCCCTTGGCGAACAGAATCATCGGCATGCCGTCCAGATCGGCGATGCGCAGACCGGCGCCCGGAGCGGCGCCTGCGACGTACAGGCCGCGCGGCAGCACCAGCTCCAGATGGTCGTCGAACAGCGGCACGCAGCGGACCTGTGCGTCCTCTTCGATCATCGAAGCGATGAGGCCGAAGTCCGCCTTGCGCTCGCGGACGAGCGAGACGATTTCATGCGTCTTGCCCGTCACCGCCTTGATGTCCGCCTCCGGATGCGCGCCGGTCATCATCCGGATCAGTTCCGGCAGCGTCGTCTGCAGCGTCGTCAGGCTGGCGCCGATGAGCACGGTCGTCCTGCCGCCTTCGCGCTGGCCGCTGATCGTCTGCAGATAGCGGAAATGGCGCTGCCGCACTTCGACCGCGTATTCGTAGGTCGTCTGCCCGATGCGCGTCAGCTCGAGCCGCTTGCCCGCCCGGCGGAATAGCTGCACGCCCAGCTCCGCTTCGAGCTTCGCGATCTTGCGCGAGAGGGCGGGCTGCGACAGATTGAGCGCGGACGAGGCCTTGTTCAGGCTGGAATGTTCGACGACGGCCGCGAAGACCAGCAGCTCGTCGAGCATGGCCGGCACCTCCTTTTCTCATTTCATTTAATAAAATGAAGCGGCGGGGAAGAAACACTGTGCAACAACCCCCATGAATCCCGTTATGCATATTGGTTATTATACCTTATAAATAAACGGCAATTCCATTATAAGCGGAATACGAGTAGGATAGATTGTGGCGAAACGGTGACGGTGACGCACGGAGGCGTGAAAGACGCGTGCAACCGGCATGCATGCGGATGCATGTGCCTTCATGCGCCGTCCGTTGACGCTCCCCGGCACCGGGGGTACAATGGGTATGGTTTGGGAAGCATGTCCAGTCCGGAAAGGAGAACGCTTACGTCATGAGAACCAACTCGTTCTACACGCGCAGGCTGCATTCGCTGTTGGGGGTGATCCCGCTCTGCCTGTTCTTCGTCACCCACATGCTGACGAACTTCCAGGCTGCCGAGGGCGGTCCCGAGCGTTTCCGCAGCGCGGTGGAATTCATCAACAATTTGCCGATACTGCCCGTGCTGGAGTTCGTCCTCATCTGGGCGCCGCTCGTATTCCACGGCGTGTACGGCCTGTACGTCGCGTACCAGTCGAATCTGAATACGGGGCGGTACGGCTACGGCCGCAACTGGGCGTTCGCCCTGCAGCGGATCACCGGCGTGATTACCCTGATCTTCGTTGCATGGCACGTCTATGAGACGCGGATTCAGGTGATGCTCGGCAACATCGGGCACGACGATTTCGGACAAGTCATGCACGACATTGCGACGAACGGTCTGTCGTTCACCTTCTACACGATCGGGGTGCTGGCCGCGGCGTTCCACTTCGCCAACGGGCTGTGGGCATTCTTCGTCAGCTGGGGGATTACGGTCGGTCCGCGCGCGCAGCGCATCTCGTCTTACTTCTGGATGGGCGTATTCGTCATCGTGGCCGGCATGTTCCTTGCCGCGCTGATCTCTTTCCGTTCGGAAGCTTTTGCGGAAACGGCATCTGTCCTCACGCAGACCGCTATCGGATAACGACAGACAAGGAGCGATCGAATTATGGCCAAGAACAAAATCATCGTCGTCGGCGGCGGGCTCGCCGGTCTGATGGCGACCATCAAGGCGGCCGAAGCGGGCGTGCACGTCGACCTCTTCTCGCTTGTACCGGTCAAGCGTTCCCACTCCGTGTGCGCGCAGGGCGGCATCAACGGCGCGGTCAACACGAAGGGTGAAGGCGACTCGCCCTGGGAACACTTCGACGATACGATCTACGGCGGCGACTTCCTGGCGAACCAGCCGCCGGTCAAGGCGATGTGCGAAGCGGCGCCGGGCATCATCCACCTGATGGACCGGATGGGCGTCATGTTCAACCGGACGCCGGAAGGGCTGCTGGACTTCCGCCGGTTCGGCGGCACGAAGCACCACCGGACGGCTTACGCGGGCGCGACGACCGGCCAGCAGCTGTTGTACGCGCTGGACGAACAGGTGCGCCGCTGGGAGGTTGCCGGCCTCGTGACGAAGCACGAGCACTGGGAGTTCCTCGGCGCGGTGCTGGATGACGAGAATATCTGCCGCGGCATCGCGGCGCAGGATCTGCGCTCGATGGAGATCCACATTTTCCGTTCGGACGCCGTCATCCTGGCGACGGGCGGCCCGGGGATCATCTTCGGCAAGTCGACGAACTCGGTCATCAACACCGGCACGGCGGCGAGCGCCGTCTATCAGCAAGGCGTCTACTACGCGAACGGCGAGTTCATCCAGATCCACCCGACGGCGATCCCGGGCGACGACAAGCTGCGGCTGATGTCCGAGTCGGCGCGCGGCGAAGGCGGACGGATCTGGACGTACAAGGACGGCAAGCCGTGGTATTTCCTCGAGGAGAAATATCCGGCTTACGGCAACCTCGTGCCGCGGGACATCGCGACGCGCGAGATTTTCCACGTGTGCGTCGACCTGAAGCTCGGCATCAACGGCGAGAACATGGTGTACCTCGACCTGTCGCACAAGGATCCGAAGGAGCTTGACGTCAAGCTCGGCGGCATCATCGAGATCTACGAGAAGTTCATGGGCGACGACCCGCGCAAGATTCCGATGAAGATTTTTCCGGCCGTCCACTACTCGATGGGCGGGCTGTGGATCGACTACAACCACATGACGAACATCCCCGGCCTGTTCGCGGCCGGCGAATGCGACTATCAATACCACGGCGCGAACCGGCTCGGCGCGAACTCGCTGCTGTCGGCGATCTTCGGCGGCATGGTGGCCGGTCCGAAGGCGGTCGAGTACATCCGCGGGCTGGAGAAGACGGCCGAGGATCTTCCGTCGACCCTCTTCGACCGCGAGCTGAAGAAGCATCAGGACAAGTACGAGTCGATCCTGAAGCTGGACGGCACCGAGAACGCCTACCAGCTGCACAAGGAACTCGGCGAGTGGATGACGAACAACATGACGGTCGTCCGCTACAACGACAAGCTGCGCGAGACGATAGCCAAGATCAAGGAACTGAAGGAGCGCTACAAGCGCATCAACATCAACGACACCTCGCGCTGGAACAACGCCGGCGTCGCCTTCACCCGCCAGCTGTGGAACATGTTCGAGCTGGCCGAGGCGATGACGGTCGGCGCGCTGCTCCGCGATGAAAGCCGCGGCGCGCACTACAAGCCGGAGTTCCCCGAACGGGATGACGAGAAGTTCATGAAGACGACCAAGGCGAAATGGACGCCGGACGGTCCGGAGATCACCTACGAGGACGTCGACGCGTCGCTCATTCCGCCTCGGAAACGCGACTACACCACCGACAAGAAGAAGGGGGCGTGACGGACGATGGCGGAAACGATGACGGCACAGAAGACGGTCAGATTCATCATCACACGGCAGGACAGCCCGGATTCGAAGCCGTACACGGAGACGTTCGACATTCCGTACCGGCCGAACATGAACGTGATCAGCGCGCTGATGGAGATCCAGCGCAATCCGGTCAACGCCGAAGGCAAGAAGACGACGCCGGTCGTCTGGGAGTCGAACTGCCTGGAGGAAGTGTGCGGCGCCTGCTCGATGGTGATCAACGGCAAGCCGCGCCAGGCGTGCACCGCGCTGGTCGACAAGCTGGAGCAGCCGATCCGGCTGGAGCCGATGCGCACCTTCCCGGTCGTGCGCGACCTCGTCATCAACCGCGAGCGGATGTTCCAGGCGCTGAAGCGCGTGAAGGCGTGGATCCCGATCGACGGCACGTACGACCTCGGTCCCGGTCCGCGCATGGCGGAGTCGAAGCGCCAATGGGCCTACGAGCTGTCGCGATGCATGACGTGCGGCGTCTGCCTCGAGGCGTGCCCGAACGTCAACGAACGTTCGAGCTTCATCGGACCGGCGCCGATCTCGCAGGTGCGCCTGTTCAACGCCCATCCGACGGGCGAGATGAACAAGGAAGAGCGGCTCGAAGCGCTCATGGAAGACGGCGGCATCGAAGGCTGCGGCAACTCGCAGAACTGCGTCCGCGTCTGCCCGAAGGGCATTCCGCTCACGACGTCGATCGCGGCGGTCAACCGCGACGTGACGAAGCACATGTTCAAGAAGTGGCTGAACGCCTGATCGAGGTATCCGAATACAACGAAGAACGCCCGGAATGTTCCGGGCGTTCCCTTTTTTACCGCATGTTACATCCATTCATCGCTCCAACGCCGGATCGACTGGATGACCGGTTCAAGAGCCTTGCCTTTGGGGGTCAGTTCGTATTCAATCCGCACGGGCATCTCGGGATAGACGCTGCGTTTCACAATGTCCTGCGCCTCGAGCTCCTTCATGCGGTCTGTCAGCATTTTATCGCTCATATCCGGTATGAGTTCCTTGATTTCCTTGAAACGTTTCGGTCCGCCGAGCAGCACGTAGATGATGAGGCCGGTCCACTTCTTGCCCAGAATCTCCGCTGCCGACTCGTATTTCGGACACATCCGTGAGTAATCCACCGGATTCACCCCGCTTTGCAATCTTATTGTACCACGACGGATTGCAAAAAGTAAGGGAATCCGGGCGCAATGGCGCTCAGGAGAGCTTCATGGCGCGGACCGCGAAGGGCAGGGACGCCGTGTGGACGGCGGAGCCTGAGGCGGCGATTCTGCTCCAATGCGTGCAATATTCGCGCAGATCGCCGCGATACACGAGCTCGAGCCGCGGCGACGATTCGAGATCGCACGGCTGCGTCAGCGCCGGCGGCTTGCGTGTAAGCGGCGCGCCCGCCGCGGCGAACAGATGCGCGACGAACTGCGAGCAGAAGAACTTGTCCGGCCGGCACCATTCGACGCCGGCGGCGACCGCAAACAATCCGGCCAGGTTGTAGCCGTAGCGCGAAGACTCGCGCCGGAACCGATCGAGCTCGGCCAGCAGCCTGGCATAGGCGGTGCGGCCAAGCCGGCAGCGGTAGATGGCGCAGGGCGTGTAACGGCTGCGGCTGCGGATCAGGCTGCCCCACACCTGCTCGCGGACGAATCCGGCCCGCAGCGGGTTGTTCGGATGCAGCCGCCCGAAGCTGTACACTTCGTCCAGATCCGGGTCGAGCGCCAGCGAAGCGTGATTGAGAGGTCTTCCGGTCCAGCATCGGATGGAGCGGGAAAAAAGCGTTCCGGTATCCGTGAAGAGGACGTAAACATCAGGCATGGTCTCATCACCGCGTCCGTTTTTTTCCCATTCTAGCCGGAAGTCGGCCGCCGGAGAACGCCCCAAGGTATGGAATCGGACTGGACCGCGGTATGAGCGAAAAACCGGACTTCAGTCGGAAGGAGCAGAAGCAAATCTTACGGATTTGTTACAAGAATGAAATGATCCTGTCACGGACCTTTTACATTCGGGGGTTATGATAATGGCAAGACCCCCTTTTCAATATACCCTGATTGGGACCGGCCGAACGCGGCAGGTCTCCTTTTTTTGTGCTTGCATGCTCAGAGCGGCACGGCGACGCGCTCTTTGCGGCGGAAGAAGACCCATTCCTTGAAGCCGATTTCCTTCAGCCGGCTGCGGACGCGGTCCCAGTCTTCGGCGATTCGCCCGGGGCGATGCGAGTCAGAGCCGAACGTCACGTCGACGCCGAAATGGCAGGCGCGCTCGAGGATGTCGTCCGACGGATACCAGCCGCCGCACAGTTTCGTGCCTCCCGAAGTGTTCACTTCGATGGCGACGCCGCATCTCGCGATCGTCTTCAGTGCGTTGTCAATTGCTTCGGCCGCCGGAATGTCGGAGAAGTCCGGATAGTTGCCCTTCATCGCGTCGATGTGGCCGAGGATCTGGAACATGCCGGATTCCGCGGACAGGGCGATCATTTCGTAATAATGGACCTTCTCCCCGATTCGCCGTTCCATGGGCAGCCCTTTCCACCGATTCTTGTTGAAAATGCTGACGCCGCGCGTAAAGTGGACGGATCCGATAATGTAGTCGAACGGATAAGGCTCATAGGCTTTGCGGTAGATGTCCGCGTATTCGGGGAAAAAATCGGATTCGACGCCGAGCAGCACTTCGATCCTGTCCCGGTATTTCTCCTTCAGGCGCAGCACTTCTTCGACGTATGCGGCAAATTCGCTGCGGGGCATGGCGACGCGGGGGTTCGGGTGGTCTTCCGCATGGGCGAAGTATGGCGAATGGTCGGAAATGCCGATGACGTCCATGCCGGCCTCGAGGGCCGCCCGGATGTAGTCTTCAATGTCCCCTTCCGCGTGGCCGCAGCGGCTGTGATGCGTGTGCAGGTCGAAACGCACGCTAATGTCTCCTCCTTCGCGAATCAGCGGCAATTATTCGCTGCTGATGAATTGGTCTTCCGGCATGCCCTTGAGGTCGCTCAGGAATTGCTTCATGGCCGAGCTCAAGTACCGTCCTGCCTTGTACACGACGCCCACCGGATGGGTCGTCTCGAGCTCGCTCACCTTGATCAGGCGGAGCGTGCCGCGCTTCAGCTCCTCCGTGACGGACAGCTTCGACACGATGGCTGCGCCCATGTTGATTTCGGCCATCCGCTTCACTTCCTCGCTGGAGGACAGCTCCATGACGATGCGCGGCTCGATGTTGTACTTGCGGAACATCTGGTCGACGAACCGGCGGATGAGGGTGTCCGGCGTCAGCATGACGAACGGCACGTCCTTCAGCTTGTCGACGGTCGTGTACTTTACGTCCGCAAGGGGATGGCCAGGCGAGACGACGAGTTCGAACGTGTCGTAATACAGCACCGAGGTCACCAGGTTCGGGTTCTGTTCGGCCAGATACGTGATGCCGATGTCGATGGTGCCGTTCTCGACGTTCGCCATCACTTGCGCAGACGGCATGGAGTAGATCGTGGTCTTGATGCGCGGGAACTGGTTCTGGAAATAGGACAGGACGCGGGGAAGAATCTGCATCGCGATGGACGAGGTGGTGCCGAGCACGATGTTGCCCTGCGGCGTCTCGCTTAAGTCGGCCAGCCGCTGCTTCAGCTCTTCGACGATCGCGAGTATCCGTTCAGCGTGCTCCAGGAACACCCGCCCCTGGTCGGTCAGCGTCACCGGCTGATTGCGATCGATCAGAACGGTCTTGAATTCATCTTCCAGGCTCTTGATCTGGGCCGATACGGCCGGTTGTGTCAGATTGAGCAGTTCACCCGCCTTGCGGAAACTCATCGTCTTGGAGATCGTCAGCAGCGTCTCCAACTGGCTGATGTTCATGTGCAGTTCCCCCCTTCGCGCAAAGTAAAATTGTAACGACACTCACCATTTTATTATAGGGGATCGTTTTCCCGGGGGCAATTTTTGCCGGAGGTTGATTTTGCCGGACGCAATCTGCGGCGTGAGGCAGGATTGAGGGCGGCGGCGTCGAACTGTAAACGGGAAGCAGCGGCCTGACGCGTGTCAACGGCCGCGGGAAAGGGGATGCCATGAATCAACGTCAAGTCCGGGCCTGGGTGACATACGACTGGGCCAATTCCGCATTCGCCACCACCATGATGGCTGCCGTCATGCCGGTCTTCTATGAAAGCGTTGCCGGCGCGGGTCTGGCGGAAGGGGTGGCTGCTTCCTATTGGGGATACACGCAGACGATCGCCATGCTGTGCGTCGCGCTGCTGTCGCCCGTCCTCGGCGCGATCGCGGACTACCGCGGATCGAAACTCCGCTTTCTGTCCGTCTTCGCCCTGGTCGGCGCGCTGTCCTGCCTGGCTTCCTTCTTCATCGGGGAAGGCGACTGGCTGACCGCTTCACTGCTCGTCATTCTCGGCACGATCGGTTTCTCGGGGGGCAACACGTTCTACGACGCGCTGCTTGCGGACCTCGTGCCGGAACGGGAACGGGATGTCGTCAGCGCAAGGGGATACGCGTTCGGCTATCTGGGCGGCGGCCTGCTGCTCGCGCTCAATATCGCCATGATCGAAGGCTGGTCATTTTTCGGTTTTCCGGACAAGACGACGGCCACCCAGACCGTATTCGTCACCGTCGGTGTCTGGTGGATCGTCTTCTCGCTGCCGCTGCTGCGCGCGGTGAAGGACCGGCCGGCGAACCGCTCGGTTCCGATTCTTGCCGTCATCCGCACCGGCTTTCAGCGCAATCTGGCGACGCTGCGCCGCGTCCGGCAATATCCGGAGCTTTCGAAGTATATGCTGTCCTACTGGTTCTTCAACGACGGGATCAATACGATCATCGTCATGGCGACGATTTACGGCGCATCGATCGGCATCGGCACGACCCATCTGATTATCGCGCTGCTCATAACGCAGTTCGTCGGCTATCCGTGCACGCTCCTGTTCGGCCGGCTGGCGGTGCGGCTCGGCTCCAAACAGGCGCTGTACCTGTCGCTATGCCTCTATGTGCTGATCGTCATGCTGGGCTATTTCATGACGACGGAGATCCATTTCTATGCGCTTGCGATCATGGTCGGGCTTGTACAGGGCGGCAGCCAGGCGGTCGCGCGCTCGATATACGCGAACCTGACGCCGCCGCCCAGGAGGGCCGAGTTCTTCGGCTTCCTGAGCCTGTCGAGCAAATTCTCAGCCAGCGCCGGCCCGTTCCTGTTCGGGCTTGTCGGCACGCTGACGGGCTCCGTCCGGCTCGGCATTCTGGCCGTGCTTGCATTTTTCGTCATCGGCATCCTGCTGCTGATGCAGGTCAATTTGAACAAGGGGCGGGAGGAAGCGCTCGCCGGAGAGAACGGGGACGCGGGCGGAGCCGCAATTTCGGCGTGAGAGCCTGTGTCAAGGCGGATTGAACATCTGCAGGAGGACCGGTTGCGCCTGATACGACAAGGGCTTGCACGGATGATGCGTTCATCCGCGCAAGCCCTTCGCTCATTTACAGCCAGTTCTTCTTCCGGAACAGGTAGAACATGCCGAAGCCGACGACGAGCATCAGGCCGAGCAGCCCGTAGGCCGCCCATCGGTAGTGCGCTCCCGGCAGGTTGTCGACGTTCATTCCGTAGATGCCCGTAATGAACGTCAGCGGCATGAAGATCGTCGTCAGCGCCGTGAAGACGCGCATGATCTCGTTCGCCCTTCCGGCCAGACTCGATTGGTACGCTTCGCGCAGGTTGCCGATCAGGTCGCGGTAGGTGTCGAACGCTTCCGCGATTTTGACGGCGTTCTCGTGAATGTCCCCGAAGTAGTGCTGCAGCTGATTGTCGATCAGTTTCAGATCCCGCTTGTTGAGCGCGTGCAGCAATTCCTTCTGCGGCCCGAGCGCCTTGCGCAGCCACAGTATTTCGCTTCGCAGGTTGATGATCTCCTCGAGATGGCTCTTCTTCGTATGCATCAGGATGTCTTCTTCCAACTGGTCGATCCGCGTCTCGATCCGGTCGCCGACGAGGAAGTAGTTGTCCACGACCCGGTCGATCAGATGATAGAGGAAGACGTCCGGCTGATCGACCTGCTCCTCCAGCAGAATCGGTTTCACCGACCGCAGCTCGTTGATCTTCTGCCGCGTGACGGTGATGATGTAGTGCCGGCCGAGAAAAATGTTCAGCGCCCGCAGGAAAATTTCCTCGTCGTCGAAACGGATGCTGTTGATGACGATAAAATAATGCCCTTCATGCACTTCCAGCTTCGGCCGCTGCTCCTCTTCGCTGAGGCAGTCCTCCACTTCGAGATCGTGCAGCCCGAACAGCGGCTGCAGCGATGCCAGTTCGTCGACGTGGGCGTCAATCCAGTAGAATCCTTCGCTCGGCGGCGACACCGCTTCGCGGACGTCTTCGATCAGCGTGAAGACGCCTTTGCGCACCAGTCTCGTTTTCATTCCGCTCGCTCCTTTTCCGCAGGTTGAGGCGTCCCGGGGGAACGCCGGTTGCCGCCGGAAGCGCGCGGATGAAACGTCAGTCCATGACCGATGCGTCCGGACGGACGTTCCGCGCCGCGGATTCGGATCCGGCGGCGTAACCGATATGCTTCATGTGACATATATCCGGTCCTTCACTGCCCATTCTGCCGATTCCGCCTCCTTTGCGCGATCTGCCGCCGGACAGCATTCGTCCGGGGTGTCAATCCTTGTCTAGTATACTCCCGGCCAAGCCTCCGATACAAGCGGAAATCTCGGACCCGGGCGGGTCAGAAGGGAAAATGGGCTTGTCCGCGTTTCGAAGCCCGGCGCGGCGGGCGCAGCGCCGGATTTCTTGACGCCGCAAGCGGAATACGCTAAAGTATAGATAATCAATTTCAGACACAACCGAATAGACCACTTTCTTATCAAGAGCAGGCGGAGGGACTGGCCCGATGAAGCCCGGCAACCGGCGTTCAGCACGGTGCTAATTCTTGCGGAAAATGTGATGTTTTCCGAGAGATGAGGAAGGCGGGTGACTTTAGACATTCGGCCCTTTCTCGATCGGGAAAGGGCCTTAAACATGCCGCCAAGATGCGCTCCGCGACAGTGGTCGAACCGATTGAAGGAGTGATCTGCAATGCCGATCAAGGTGCCTGACAATCTCCCGGCCAAGGAGATTCTGGCTGAAGAGAATATCTTTTTCATGGACGAGACTGTCGCGTTCCACCAGGACATTCGTCCGCTCCGCATCGCCATCCTGAACCTGATGCCGACGAAGGAGACGACGGAGACGCAGCTGCTTCGCCTGATCGGCAACACGCCGCTGCAGGTCGAGGTGGTGCTGCTTCATCCGAAGACGCACGTGTCCAAAAATACGTCGGCCGAGCATCTGGCGACATTCTACAAGACGTTCGACGAGATTTCGGCCCAGTATTACGACGGCATGATCATCACCGGCGCGCCGGTCGAGCATCTGCCGTTCGAGGAAGTCGATTATTGGGAAGAATTGAAGGCGATCATGACCTGGTCGCGCCGCCACGTCACCTCGACGTTCCACATCTGCTGGGGCGCCCAGGCGGGGCTGTACCACCATTACGGCATTCCGAAGTACCTGCTGCCCGAGAAAGTGTTCGGCGTCTTCCCGCACACGGTGACGAAGCGGAACGTCCCGCTGCTGCGCGGGTTCGACGAATTGTTCTACGTTCCGCAGTCCCGCCATACGGAGGTGAGGCAGGAGGACATCGAGAAGGTCGGCGATCTCGAGATTCTGTCGAGCTCGGAGGAATCCGGCGTCTACATCGTCGCATCCAAGGACGGCCGGCAGATCTTCGTGACCGGGCATTCGGAATACGATCCGCTGACGCTCAAATTCGAGTACGAACGCGACAAGGCGAAGGGGCTCCGGATCAACGTGCCGAAGAACTATTTCCCGAACGACGACCCGACGCGCATGCCGCTCTCTTCGTGGCGTGCGCATGCCAACCTGCTGTTCTCGAACTGGCTGAACTACTACGTTTACCAGCAGACCCCGTACGAGCTGGGAGCAGGCATATAGTCATCCGTGTCGATCGCAGAACGCCGTCTCGGGCTCCGGCACGGCCTGGAGTCGTGCGGCGACTTTTTCAATCAAAACATGATTAAGGAGCTCTGAATGATGAGAATTGAAAGCCGTTTGGCGCAAATCGGCTCGGCCAAGGAGCCCGTCACCGGGGCGGTCAGCTATCCGATCTATCAGGCCACCGTATTCCGTCATCCCAAACTCGGCCAAAGCACAGGTTTCGATTACGCCCGGACGAAAAGCCCGACCCGCAAGGTGCTGGAGGAAGCGGCGGCCGAGCTGGAATCCGGCGACGCCGGGTTCGCCTGCAGCTCGGGCATGGCGGCGCTGCAGACGATCTTCGCGCTGTTCTCGCAGGGCGACCACCTGCTCGTGTCGCTCGACCTGTACGGCGGCACGTACCGGCTCATCGAGCAGGTCATGTCCCGCTTCGGCGTGACGGCGTCGTACCTTGATACGAACAACATCGAAGCGCTCGAGGCGAACCTGAGACCGGGCAGCACGAAGGCGGTGCTGGTCGAGACGCCGACGAATCCGCTCATGATGATCACCGATCTGGCGCGGGTCAGCGAGTGGGCGAAATCCCGCGGGCTGCTCGTCATCGTCGACAACACGCTGCTGACGCCGTTCTTCCAGCGGCCGCTGGAGCTCGGCGCGGATATCGTCATCCACAGCGCGACGAAATATTTGGCCGGCCACAACGATGTGCTCGCCGGACTGATCGTGACGAAGGGCAAGGAGCTGTCCGAGCGGATGGCCTTCCTGCACAACTCGATCGGCGCGGTGCTCGGCCCGCAGGACTCCTGGCTGCTCATGCGCGGCATGAAGACGCTCGCGCTCCGGATGGAGCGCCATCAGGCGAATGCGAGCCGCATCGCCGAATTTCTGCTGGAGCATCCGCTTGTCACGGATGTGTATTATCCGGCGCTGCCGCACCATCCGGGACATGAGATCCAGAAGCGGCAATCGTCGGGGAATACGGGCATTTTCTCGTTCAGGTTGAAGGATCCGCGCCTCGTCGAGCCGGTGCTGCGCCACGTGAAGCTGATCGCGTTCGCGGAGAGCCTCGGCGGCGTCGAATCGCTCATGACGTATCCGGCCGTCCAGACGCACGCGGACATTCCGGAGGAAATCCGGCGCGCGGTCGGCGTGGACGACCGGCTGCTCAGGCTGTCGGTCGGCATTGAACATTGCGATGATCTGATCGAAGATCTCGGACAAGCATTGGAGCAGGCAGCAAGAGAGACGGAGGTATAAAAACGCATGACGGACGGACTCAGGTACGATTTTGATCGGATCATCGACCGGCGCGGCACATCGTCGCTGAAATGGGATCAGCTCGGAACGCTGTTCGGCGGCGAAGATGTGCTGCCGCTGTTCGTCGCGGACATGGATTTCGAGGCGCCGCGGGAAGTCGTCGGGGCGATCGTGGAACGGGCGAAGCGCGGCATCTACGGCTATACGATCCGGACCGACGGGTACTACGAAGCGGTTACCGGCTGGCTGAAGCGCCGGCACGGCTGGGCGATCGCGCGCGAATGGCTCGTGTCCTCGCCCGGCGTCGTGCCGGCGCTCGCCGCTGCGATCCACGCCTTCTCGGAGCCGGGCGACGGCGTCATCCTGCAGTCGCCGGTCTATTATCCGTTCTACGATGTCATCCGCGCCAACGGCCGGACCATCGTGGACAATCCGCTGCGCATCGAGGACGGCGTCTACCGGATCGACTTCGATTTGCTCGAGGAGCAGGCGAAGCGCGCGAAGCTGATGCTGCTCTGCAGTCCGCACAATCCCGGCGGCCGGGTCTGGACGGCGGACGAGCTGAAGCGAATCGGCGACATCTGTCTGAAGCACGGCGTTATCGTCGTGTCCGACGAGATCCACCACGATCTCGTCTTCGCGCCGCACAAGCATGTGCCGTTCGCCAGCCTCGGTCCGGAATACGCGGAGCGCTCCATCACGTGCATCGCGCCGAGCAAGACGTTCAACCTCGCCGGGCTGCAGGCCGCGGCGGCGATCGTGCCGGGCGCCGAGCTGCGAAAGGCGTATCTGCGAACCGCCCGCCTCGGATTGTCGATCCATATGGACAGCTATTTCGGCGTGACCGGCATGGAGGCGAGCTACCGGTACGGCGAGCCATGGCTGAAGCAGCTGCTCGTCTATCTGCGGGAGAACCGGGACGCGCTCATCGCGTTCATGGAAGAGCGCCTGCCGGAGCTGCGGGTCATGAAGCCGGAGGCGACCTACCTCGCGTGGGTCGACTGCCGCGCGATCTCGGACGATCCCGCCGAACTGAAGAAACTGATGTACAGAGAAGCGCGTGTCGCGTTCAGCGAAGGATCGGTGTTCGGCAAGCAGGGAGCGGGCTGGCTGCGGATCAACTTCGGCTGTCCGCGCGCGGTGCTGCTCGAGGCGCTCGAGCGGTTCGCCGAAGCGGCGCGCCGGCGCCGGTTGGACGCGCGCCGGTCCACGTAGTGCATTTCTGCACCATATTCGGACGGTTTTGCGAGATGGCGGCGAATAGAGTGCAAATCTGCACCAGATCAAGCCGTTTCGGGGTTTGGTGAGCAAATATGGGGCATATATGCACTACATTGCAACGGGTGTTAGAGTAAAATTAGCGTTGGGGTAAAGATTGGAAAAAGCGGACATAGAAAGAGAGCCTCTCCTTTGGTAGAGTGGAATTTGGCAAAAAAAAACACCCTCAAAGGAGGAGGCTCATTCAATGCGAACAAATGTACGATTGTGTTGCGTAATTTTCTCGATTCCATGTGTCCAATCTATTGACAGAGGTCCAGTATGTGAACCACAACCAATGGGTGGACACGTTCGGCGTTTTTCATATGGATCGCGCCCGCGAGAAGCGGGTGGCCGGCCGCATCCGGCGGGACTACCGCTATATTCTGGGGGAGCGTTCGGGATTGGCGTCGCCCGAACCAAGCGTTCCCCGGTTCCGGACGCTGTGGGAAAGCGGAGACCTTCCCGCCGCGTTGGACGGTCAAGGATGCTGGCGACTCGCCTGGGATTCTCCGGTGGACGCCTCGTTGTACCCGTTTGTGCAAATCGACGTGGAGGTTCACGGGGACGGCGCGGCATTCCGCGTGGCGCTGCAGGATGCCGGACAGCGCGCATGGTCGGCGGAAACCGGGAAGCTGCCCGCCGGTACCCGATATCCCGTGTATGTGCCGCTTTGGGAGGCGGAAGGGCTTGATGTCCGGCAGTTGACCTCGCTCGCCGTGCAAGGGGATGCGGGCCGGAAGCTGTTCATCCGCTCCGTGAGGTTGACCCTGTCGGGCGCGGACCGGTGGACGCCGCTGGCGGAGTGAATCTCCGGCACGTTCGCCGATTCCGTCTTCGCCGTTTTCGTCCGAATTTAATGCGCAGCGCCAAGACGTTCGGCGTTTTTCCTGTACTGCATCGGCGTCAGTCCCGTCCATTTTTTGAACGTGGCGCTGAAGTGTTTCTCATCCTGGTATCCGACCAGTTTGGCGACCGCAAACACTTTCAGGTTTTGCGCCAGCAACGGTTTGGCCCGTTCGATCCGGTACTGGTGCAAATAGTCGAGAAAATTGACGCCAAGCTCCTGTTTGAACAGCGTGCTCAAGTAGCTGGCGGATACAAACGTTTCCCGCGCGACCGACTCCAGGGTCAGATTGGTGGCATATCTGGCGTGAATGATGTCCAGCGCCGCCTGCACGGTTCGGTGCAGCGCGGTTTCTTTTTTCAAGGACTCCACGATGTTTTGCACGATTTTTTTCAGAATCATGGACAATTCGTCAAACGTTTGAACTTGCGGCAGCTGTTCCGTCCAGTTCACCATCGTGTCTTTCCACGGGAATGTACGGACCGGCAATTGTTGTGTAATCGATTTCAATTCGACGATAAAAGCAGTCGCTTTTAGGTGGATTTTGTCCCGGTGGGAAGGAGCGACCGAGCGAACGCATTCGAGCCATTGCTCGACGCCGTCCAACAAGCGGGCATATTCGCCGTTTTGCAAGCAGGCCTTGATATTCGCTTCCAGTTTCGCCAGGGTGTCATCATCCCACAGCGTCTCCTGATCGCCGGATGACCGGGTTCCCCGATAATGGTAGATGCCGCCAATCCCTTGGTAAAAGCGGGATTTGAGCGCTTTTTCTGCCTGTTCATAAGACCGTTGCAACGTTTCGATCGTAGGTTGCCGTTCGCCGATGCCGAAACTCGTTTCCAGTTTGAGAAACGCGCGAAGTTGGCGCTGCGCTTTCCGCAGCGTCTCCTCAAGGCGCTGCTGCTGCAAGCCGTCACAGTTGCCGACCCATACGACCGCATGCTCCGTGCGGAACGTTTCCAGCCCGGCGACATACACTTCCGACAGAATTTCGGCGATAATGTTTTCCGCCGCGTATCCGATCAGTTCCCAGTCGCCAGAGGTGTAGCGATTCTCCATCGCGCGGCGTTCAAAACGGGCGATGCCCGCCTGGATGGATGTATAGGCCAACCGCATCTTCAGATCGGCCATGATCTTTTTCCGGTCTTCCAGCGGTTTGCCGGAATAGCGGCACCAAGCGGAAAGCGCGCGTTGTTTGGCGTAAGGCAAATTGGGGTCCGTACCGTTTTGCGACTGCCGTTTTTTCAACCGATCGATCACTCTGGCGACGGATGCCTCCAATTCCTGGGGACGGCACGGTTTCAGCAAGTAATCCTTGATTCCAAGCGCCAACCCTTGCCTGGCGTACTCAAAGTCTCCGTATCCGGACAAAAGGATGGTATCAAAATCAAGCTCCTGTTCCCGGGCGCGCCGGATCATTTCCAGTCCGTCCATGTGCGGCATCCGAATATCGGTGATCACCAAACCGGGCGATTCCCGCCGAATCATGTCCAGCCCTTCCACCCCGTTGGCGGCCGTTCCGCAAAGCACGAGGCCGTACCGTTCCCAGTCCAGCAGATGTTGCAACCCCTCGCGAATCGTGTCCTCGTCTTCCACGATCAGAAATTTGATCATGATCAGCCTAACTCCTTTGGCAGAGGAAGATGTATGATGACCCGCGTTCCGTGCCGCGGGACGCTTTGCACTTCTATACACCCTTTTTCCCCGTATTTCAAAGACAACCGTTCCTGAATGTTCAGGAGCGCCCAACCGATCCGTTGCCCTTCCGGCGCGGGACCCCGCCCTTTTGGCCCGGAACTTTGCAATGCGTTCAACAGCGCCGCGAGTTTATCGGCCGGAATTCCCGCCCCGTTGTCCTGCACTTCAAGATGCACGCCCGATCTGTCGCTGTACGCACGAACCTGCACAAACCCGTTTCCGCCCAAGGGCTCGATGCCGTGGATGACCGCGTTTTCGACCAACGGCTGAATCGACAGTTTCGGAACCGGCACTTCGAAAAGCGATGGCGGAACATCCAGTTCGAACGCAAAGCGCGGCTGAAAACGGGCCTGCTGGATCGATAAGTAATTTCTGACCAATTCCAGCTCGTCGCGGAGCGGGATCAGATCCCGGCCGTCGCTCAAACTGAGCCGGAACACCTGGGAGAGCGAATAGACCATGTCAGCCAAATCGTGCTGCCCCCTCTTTTGCGCGGTCCAGCAAATTGTATTCAGTGTATTGTAGAGAAAATGAGGGTTCACCTGCGCTTGTAGCGTTTTCAATTCCGCTTCCCTGAGCCGAATTTTGGATTGGTAAACATCGTCGATCAGTTCTTTGATCCGCTGCACCATAATGTTGTAACCCCGCCCGAGCTGCGCCAGTTCATCCTTTCCGCGGACGGGCACCTGCTGGGTGAAGTCCCCTTTCTGCAGCGCCTTCATGGAAATCAGCAGTTTGCCGATCGGTTTCACCACGGTTGAGGACAACCAGCCGGCCATGATGACGCCGAACAGGAAGCAGACCAGGGTGGTGGCAATGGTGAGCAGGCGGATTCTTTTGATATCCTCCAGCAACAATTCCTTGCGCTGAATGACAACCGTCGTCCAACCGTTGTCCTCCGACCGGCTTTCCGATACGATCCATTGTCCGGTTTCCCGGCGGGCGGATTCCAGCAAAGGCCAGGTCTCCGCCATCTGTCCCGCCGCGCCGTTGTCCGTCGATGTCAGGATTTCCCCCTGCTTGCTCACTAAAAACACTTCCGCGCCGTTGGAGAACGCGGGGTCGATCGTTTCGCGGAATTTTTGTTCGTCGATGCCCAGGATCAAGATGCCGATGTCCCGAAAGGTGGAGCTGTTTTTAATGATTTTCGCAAAAATGATTTTATTGTGGCTGTCCCCGACAAACAGTTTGTCATTCCGGTTGAGATACATCCATACGCCTTGTTTGTGCCGTAACACCTCCGCGTAAAACGGGGTTTGGCGGAACAGACGATACGGCATGGCGCTCGTGATGCCGGTCTGATTGATCGCAAACGGCTCAAACTCGTCCTCCATGTCATCCAATTTATATAAAATCATTGATTGAAACGAATGGTGAGTCACCATGATCGACGAGAACTGACGGAAGGCGGTTTGGCGATAATCGATAGAGAAACCGCTTTCATCAGCGAGCAGATGATCCGCAATGTTGGACAGCAATAAATAATCGGTGAAGTCTTTCGCGGATTGCGCCATGTAGTCGAACTGGACGATGGCTTTCCTGGCGAGGTTGTGCTGTTCCAGGGAAACTTTGCCGATCAACTCGCGGGAAGCGATTTCAAATGAAAAGAAACCGAAAGCGACGATAATCCCCAACAATACGGGAGTGAAGGCGACGATGAGTTTATGGCGCAAAGAATAAATCGGCAAATTTCGCCTGAACCGTCGGCCTGTCACCTGTTTTCGCCTCCAGGATCGCGCGGCGATCGCGCGGCGATTATATGTTGTATTGTAAACGGCGCTCGCGTTACACGCAATTCGATTATATTTCAATTCAGCGGAGCATGGGATGGTTTGGCGCAAACATTGAAAAAATGACGACGTTTTTGAAAATTTAACGCCTTAAATTGGGAATGCATCGTCCACTAAGATCAAATTGCAGCACTTCATTCCCATTGCAGAGGTGATCAACATGAAAAAAGGGCCGGTCGCATTTATGGCATGCATCTGTTTGCTGCTCGTACTGGCCGGATGCGGTTCCAATTCCCAAAGCGCCGACAACGGCAACACCGGAGCAACGGAAACCGCACAGCCCGACAACAGCGCCGCGAACGGAGGGGCGACGGAGGCGGACACCATTACCCTCAAGCTGTTCACCGCCCTGGCCGACCGTTCGAACGGGGCCGGCAAGGTGGAGCAGCAAATCATCGACAATTTCATGAAAGAACACCCGAACGTGAAAATTGAAGTGGAAGCGCTTCAGGATGAACCTTACAAGAACAAAATCAAGGTGTACGCCGCCTCGGATTCTATGCCGGATATCATGCAGGTGTGGGGTCAACCGGTGTTCATGAACCCGCTGATCGACGCCGACCTGCTTTTGGAACTGGATCCGAACGATTTTGGCGACAAAAAATTTGTTCCGGGGGCGATGGACGGATTTTCGAAAAATGGAAAGCTATACGGCCTGCCGCGGAACACCGACTTTTTCGTCCTGTTCTATAACAAGAAAATATTTGCGGACAACGGCGTGAAAACGCCGGCCACGCTGGAAGAACTGAAAGAAGTGTCGCAGCAGCTTCGCGCCAAGGGGATCAACCCGATCGCGGTGAACGGGATGGACGGGTGGCCGCTGCCGATCTGGTTTGAATACGCGCTTCAGCGGGAAACCGGAGACTTTGATTTCATGGACAGAGCCATGAGCGGAGAAGCTTCATTCAACGATCCCGCCGTCGTCAACGCGGCGAAATACATGCAGGAACTCGCGCAGGAAAAAGCACTCGCCGATGGCTTTTTGACCGCGGATTACGGCGCCGCGCGCAATTTGTTCGGGCAGGAGAAAGCGGCCATGTATTTGATGGGAGCGTGGGAAGCGGGCCTCGCGACGGACGAGAACTTCTCCGAAAGTTTCCGCCAAAACGTCGGCGCCCTTCCTTACCCGGCCTCGGACAAAGGAAAACTTACCGATGTCGCGGCCTGGTTCGGGGGCGGCTACGCGGTCAGCAAAACGACCAAACATCCCGAAGAAGCGGTCGCTTTCCTGAAATATTTCTTTGACCCGCAAAACTGGGCGAAGCTGATGTGGCAGAGCGGCGCCGGATTCCCGGCGCAGCAGTTCGACGAATTCCTGACCGGTGAAGAAACGAACCTGCAAAAAGATCTAATCGGCATTTTCGGCTCGATGACATCGTCCAGCAATACGCCGGTGCTGGATACGTCCACGGACAAGTTCAAACAGGATATCATGAGCCTGCACCAAAAATTGCTGTCTGGCAACATCAGCCCGGAAGAATTCGCCAAGCAGCTCGACCACGCGGCGGCGGAAGCCCGGAAGTAGACCGAAAAAACATAACGATGGAGGGGGTGGATATACGCCGCTCCTTCCATCGTTGGGAGTGGGAGAACTTCATGCACAAGCTGATGAGCAGCAAACGTACCGTATTTTGGCTCGTCGCTCCGGGAGTCGCGTTGTTTTTGACGATGGTGTTTGTCCCGGTGGTCATGAGCGCTTACTACGGTATGACAGATTGGAACGGAATCGGCGATTATCGGATGGTCGGGCTGGAGAACTACGTACGGGCGCTGCTTGATCCGATTTTTTGGGATTCGTTATGGCATGCGATCCTGCTCGCCTTGGCCACCGTGTTGTTGCAGCATCCGGTTGCCATTCTGCTGGCGATTCTGATCACGCATTGCGGAAGATGGGAACGTGTTTTTCGAACGATTTACTTTATCCCTGCCGTCATTTCCGTGGTGGTCGTGGCTAAACTTTGGCAAGCGATCTTCCACCCCAATTTCGGACTGCTGAACAAAGGGTTGGAACTGGCCGGTCTGGGCGCATGGAAACATGACTGGCTCGGCGATCCGGACACCGCGATCTGGGCCATTATCGTCACGGTCATGTGGCAGGGGTTCGGTTACGCGCTGCTGCTGTACTACGCCGGGTTGCAAGGGATTCCCAAAGAATTGTATGAAGCGGGAAAGATCGACGGCGCGGGCACGGTCAAACTGTACACCAAAGTCATCATCCCGCTGCTCTCCCCCATGATGCGGGTGGCGATCACGATCGCGGTGATCACTTGCCTCAAGCAAATGGAAACCGTGTTCCTGATGACGAACGGCGGGCCGTTCGACAGCACGCAATTTCTGGGCAACTATTTGTACAAAACGGCTTTCTCCTCGTCCCTGTACGGTTACGGGAACGCCCTCTCGGTGCTGTTTGTCGTGTTCTGCCTGATCCTCACGGTGCTGTTGAACAAGGCGCTGAAACGAGACGTGGGGGAGTTTTGAGGGATGAACGCGAATCAGAGAAGACGGTTGGCGGGATTGGCAAGAGGAACGCTGTTTCTGTTCACCGGAGCGATCGCGCTCGCGCAGCTTTTTCCTCTCATTTGGCTGATCGACTACTCTTTCATGAAAAGCGGGGAGTTTTTCGGTCCGTCATTTCTGAAATGGCCTGCCGAACCGCAATGGAAGAACTATGTTGATGCGTTTACGTACGGCAGAGTGCCGCGGTTTTTTTTGAACAGTTTGATGGTGACGACGGCGTCTGTCCTGCTGGCCGCGGTGTTATCTCTGACCATGAGTTACGCGTTCACCAGAATGGAGTGGAAATTACGCGGGGCGACGATGAATATGATTCTGATTGGCATGATCATTCCGATTCACGCCACGTTGCTTCCGACTTTCATTCTGTTCAAGAACGCGCACATGCTCGATCATCCGCTGTCGTTGATCATTCCTTACACCGCGTTTTCCATTCCGATCAGCATGTTCATTATCAGCGGGTTTTTGGAAACGACGCCGAGAGCGATCGAGGAATCGGCGGTCATCGACGGCTGCGGGGTGTACGGCATGATTTTCCGTATTGTGCTCCCGATCGCCAGACCGGCCATCGCAACGGTGTGCGTCATGAACTTTATCAGCTGGTGGAACGAGTTTATCATGGCCAACACGTATTTGACTTCCGAGCATTTGAAAACGTTGCCGTTTTCCATCATGAAATTCACCGGCGAGTATTCTTCCAACTACGGCGCCCAGTTTGCGGTGATGACGATCATCGCCGTTCCGTCGGTGTTGATGTATCTGTTGTTTACGGAGCAGATCACCAAAGGCATCACGGCTGGTGCCGTAAAGGGATAACAACGTCAAGGTTTCAAACTGGAGGAGGTAAAGCGATGAGAATCAGGCGCAAACTTTCCGTGCTGCTCGCCGTTCTGATGGTCTGGTCTTCATTCTTCGGCATCTTGCCCGCGTTTGGCGCCGCCCCGGCCGGACTGCCGGCTTACCTGGATACGTCCCGGCCGGTGGAGGAACGGGTGGCGGACCTGCTGGGCCGCATGACGCTGGACGAGAAAGTCGGACAGATGGTCCAGGCGGAACGGGCCAGCGCGACGCCCGAGGATGTGCGAAACTATTATCTCGGTTCCGTCTTGAGCGGCGGCGGTTCGTTCCCGAACGGGAAGCAGAGCGACAGCACGCGGGACAACTGGATCCGCATGTTCAACAGCTATCAGGACGGCGCCTTGTCCACCCGTCTGGGGATTCCGCTGCTGTACGGGGTGGACGCGGTGCACGGCCACAACAATGTGATCGGCGCTACCATTTTTCCGCACAATATCGGGTTGGGCGCGACCCGCAACCCGGAGCTTGTGAAGCAGATCGGTTCGGCCGTGGCTAGGGAGGTGCGGGCGACGGGCGTAAACTGGACGTTCGCGCCGACGATTGCCGATCCGCAAAATATCAAATGGGGCCGAACCTATGAAGGATTCGGCGATGACCAGACCCTTGTGGGGGATATGGGAGCGGCGTTCATCCGGGGATTGCAGGGGGACACGCCCGGGGAACGGAAGCGCACCGACAAAGTGGTGGCAACCGCCAAACATTTCATCGGCGAGGGATTGACGGACAACGGCGTCAATCAGGGCGACATCACCTCGCTTACGGAAGATGAAGTGCTCGCGCTGAACCTGCCGATGTACAAGAAGGCGGTGGATGCCGGCGCGAGAGTCATCATGGCTTCCTACAACAGCATTCAGGGACTGAAAATGCACGCCAACAAACGGCTGCTGACGGACGTGCTGAAAGGAAACGGTCCCGGCGGGCTTGGCTTCACCGGGTTTGTCGTCTCCGACTATGACGCCGTCAAGCAAATTACCCGCGACTGGGAAGGAAACCCGGTCAGCGGATTGAAAGACCAGATCCGCGTCGCGGTCAACGCCGGCGTGGATATGCTGATGATTCCGCACGACTGGAAATTGGCGATCCGGTATCTGAAAGAGTTGGCATCGGAAAATAAAATTCCGATGGAGCGTATTGATGACGCGGTTTCCCGCATCTTGCGCGTCAAATTCGAATTCGGTTTGTTCGAGCATCCGAAGGCGGATCCGAAACTTGCCGGCTATCTGGGGGCACAAAGCCATCGCGAACTGGCCCGCCAGGCGGTGCGGGAGTCGCTCGTGTTGCTGAAAAACGACAAGGTGGACGGCGAGCCGATCCTGTCCCGCCTGCCGAAGATGAAACGAATCTTTGTCGCGGGGAAAAGTGCGGACGACCTGGGCATGCAATTGGGCGGCTGGTCCATTACCTGGCAAGGCCAATCCGGAAAAACGACGGAAGGCACCACCATTCTCGAGGGCATCCGCCAGGCGGTCGGTTCTTCCAAGACGGTCACGTTCAACGAACATGGCCGGGGCGCCGCCGGGCATGACGTGGCAATTGTCGTCATCGGCGAACCTCCGTATGCCGAGGGCAACGGCGACAATCTCAATTCGCTGAAGCTGGACGACGAGGATGTGGCCACGCTCCGCAATGTCGAGGAAGCGAATATTCCGACCATCGTCATTCTGATTTCCGGACGCCCGATGATTATTAACGATTACTTGGACGATTGGGAAGGCCTGATCGCCGCGTGGCTTCCCGGAACGGAAGGGCAAGGCGTGGCCGACGTGCTGTTCGGTCCCTACGATTTCAAAGGCAAGCTGCCGATTCGCTGGCCGTTCTGGACCGAGGCTTACAAGCCGCTGGTCGCGGGAGAGAAAAACCTGGACGAACCGTACATCCTGTTCGACTACGGATACGGGTTGACGAAAAACGAGGAAACGCCCGCGTTAAAACCGGTTCCGGCCAATCCCGGCGCTCCTCGTTACGAGCGGGTGGAGGCGGAATATTTCATCGCCAGCAGCGATGTAGGCCTGGAAGACACCTCGGACGAGGGCGGCGGACAGAACGTCGGATGGATTGACGAAAACGATTGGCTCGAGTATCTCATTGAAGTTCCCGAGGACGGAACCTTTGACGTCGATTTCCGCTATGCGGCCAATCTGAGCGGCACGACGGGCTTCAAACTGCTCGATTCCGACGGGAAAGAACTCGGATCGCTCACTGTTCAGTCCACTGGCGGCTGGCAAAACTGGAGAACCGTCACCATGCCCAACGTGACCTTGAAGGCGGGGATCCAGAAAGTCAAGATCCTGTTCACCGGAGGCAGCATCAACCTCAACTGGTTCGGCTCTCCCGGATTCAGGCCGTATAAAGAACGCGTCGATCACGGAGCCGGGTATCAACCCGAACTTCCGGTGCTGAAAGAGGGCGCCGTGGAGGTGTGGGTGACGAACGAGCGGAAGCCGAAGAGCAGGGACTGGTACTTTGCTCCCCAATATGAACCGGGCGACAAGAAGCTGGAGAAGGAACCGAACCTCAATCTGACGATTGAGGACCGGAACGCGGGGGACGACATTCCGACCATCCGGATCGATCCGCAAAAGACCTATCAGTCTGTCCTCGGCATCGGATCGTCGATGGATGAGTCGACCGTGTTCAATCTGCGGAAAATGTCGGAAGCCAAACGAAATGAAGTGTTGGCCAAGCTGTACAGCGAAACGGACGGCATCGGCATGAGCCTGGTCCGCGTCACGATCGGAACGGCGGACTTCACGGCGCAACCGTTCTATACCTATGACGACATGCCGCCGGGGCAAACGGATGAAGACTTGAGCGAGTTTTCCATCCAGAAGGACATTGATCTCGGCATCATCGACGCTTTGAAAAAAGCGAAAGAACTGAACCCGAATCTCAAGTTTTTCGCGTCCCCGTGGAGTCCCCCGGGTTGGATGAAAACGAGCGGCAGCATGATCGGGGGACAAGTGAAAGACGAATATCTGCCCGTGCTCGCCAAGTACTATGTGAAGTTCATCCAGGAATACAAAAAGCAGGGCATTGACATTGAAGCGATGACGCTGCAAAACGAGCCGTTGCTGGAAATCGATTATCCGAGCACGAAAATGCCCTGGCAACAACAGAAAGAATTGGCCAAACTGCTGAAAAAGGAATTGGAAGCGGCCGGTCTCGGCCATGTGAAGCTGTGGATTTTCGACCATAATCCGAGCGATACGATGACGTATCCGGTCCCCTTGCTGGATGCGCTTCGGAGGGAAGGTCCGGAAGCTTACGCGGTTGTGGACGGCACCGCGTTCCACGATTACGGCGGCGAATTGTCCATGATGTCGAAACTGAAGGAACTGCACCCCGAGAAGCACGTCTATCTGACGGAGCGGGCCGTCTGGGGAACGGAAGGGGCCGACCGGATCGCCCAGTATTTCCGCAATTGGGCGAGGAGCTACAATTCCTGGGTCGTCATGCTGGACAGCGACATCAAGACGCACCAATGGGTGGGCACGCCGGATCCGACGCTGCTCATTCAGGATTCGGCCGACCGCGACAATTATTGGATGACGCCGGAATATTACATCCTGGGCCATTACACGAAATTCGTGAAACCGGGATACGTGCGGGTGGACAGCAACTATTCGCCGAGTCCGGACGTGACCAACGTCACCTTCATGAGCCCGGACGAAAGCACCCTGGTGACGGTCGTGATCAACCGTTCCGACTCGCCGCAAACGTTCCGGATCGTCAGCGAGGGAACCCAGTTTGTAGCGACCCTGGATGCGAAATCCGTGGCGACTTACCGCTGGAACCGGATCCGGGCGCAAGAGGTTCCGGGATCCGTACGCGCCGTGGATTTCACGGAAGCGGAAGGATCGTACAAGATCAATCGGGACAATCCCGACTCGCCCTATATCGACTACATCAATCAGGACGATGCGGTTTCCGAGCCGGCGACGTTCCATTATGCGATTGACGTCAAGAAAGACGGAGCATACTATTTCGATTTTGAGTATGCGACGGAAAATCCGGGGGATCGCAAATTCACGGTGAAAGTGGACGATCAGGAAGTCCTGTCCGGGGTGAATCTGCCCCAGCCCACATACGGGTGGGACAATTTCAGCGCGCATCGCGTGCGCGTGAACCTCACGTCCGGACTGCACAAGCTGACCGTGGTCGTGGAAGGGAAGGACATCAACTTTGCCGGCTTTACGCTGACGCCCGTTCAGGATGAAACCGCGGTGCCAGGCCTGCTGGAGGCGGAGCAGTTCACGTCCGCATCCGGCGTGCTGGTACAGCAGGAAGGCCGCACCATTGGCTATCTGGACGCCGGCGACGAAATGCGTTATGCGGTGAACGTGCCGGTTTCCCGGGCGTATCCCGTGACCCTCCGTTACGCTTCGGCAAATGACGAGTCCAGGATCGAATTCGCCTCGGGCGACCAAACAAGCGAAGTGGTCTTGCAGGGCACGGGAGACTGGGACAAATGGCAAACGGTGACCGGCAGCGTGTATCTGGACGCCGGCGCAAGCGAACTGACCGTTCGCGTCCTGGAAGGCGGCGCGAATCTGGACTGGTTCGCCTTCGGACCGGTGCTGCAGGTTTCCGGCAACGGCCTTCAGGAAGGGGCGGTGGACGGCGGCCAGCTGGAGGTTCAACTGCTGAACGGAACGTTTGCCGATCCGCTGAACGCTTCCAACTGGAGCGTGGAAGGGCTTGACGGAGTGAGCGTCGCATCGGTGAATCGCGCCGGCGATCAATCCGCTGTGCTGCAATTGTCGGGCACCGAAATGGCGGATACCGACTCCGACCTGGAGTTTACCGTGACGGCCAGCGTTTATGAAATGGCATCGGGATCCGACTACGGCGATTTCGGGATCATCCGATCCAACAGGGTGGTATTGATCGCCGAGGACGATGAGGAAACGCTGTCGGCGGTTCCGGAACGCATCCCGTATGATGAGGTGGAGGGTGCCGTCATCCGGTTGCAACTGGAGGGAGGCACATTCGTTCCGGACCATGTGCAGGACATCACGCTGTCGGGGGATGCGGCGACGAAAGGTTACGTTTCCATCAGTAATATCGCCTACGTCAGCCCGACCGAAGTGGACATCGCCCTGACGTGGAACGGAACGCCCTATTACGGCGATCTGCCGCTCATCATCCGGGTTCCGGCGGCGGCTTACCGCGATTCCGCCGGAGGAGGGACGCTGGAAACGACGGTCACGCTGGAAGGAACGGCGAAACATGCCGATCCGATCGACCTTTCGGCAACCGGAACTCTTCCGCTGGATCAATACTTCAGACTGCATGGCGTGGAGGAAGACAACGGCGTCCTGCGCACGTTTGAAGCGGGCGACTGGGTCGAGTACAGGCTGAACGTACCCGAGTCCGGAGACTATACGGTAAATCTGAAGGTCCAGTACACGTCCGGCGGTTTTGAAGGAATTGTGCTGGAAAGCGACGACCGGACATTGGCGAAAATCAGCGTGCAAAGCAACAGCGCAGCGTGGATGGGAACGCGGGCGACGGTTTACCTGGATCAGGGCGTCCGTACGTTCCGCATCAAGGTAAACGCCGGTTCGCTCACGCTTGGCGGAGTGGAAATTGTGCCCCGCGCGGCGATCGCCATCGGCGAAGATCCGGTTGTCCTGGAAGCGGAGAACTATCATCAAGGAACGAAGTTTGTGATTGAATATCAGCAGGGTCAACCCAGTCACATCGGCTACACCAATCCGGACGACTGGCTGGAGTATCTCGTCGATGTGGATCGGGCCGGAGTCTACAAGGTGACGTACCGGTACGCCACGACACAAAGCGGCGTATCCGTCCGGCTGACGGCAGGCGGTCAATCGGTGGTAACGCCGCTGCCTGCCACGGGAGGATGGGGCAATTATACCGAACAGACCGCCCTGGTTCGTCTGTCCGCCGGTGTGCAAACGATCCGGTTCACGATCCTGGGCGACGGCGCGAATTTCGACTGGTTCGGCATCGAGCCGTATGACGGCGAGTTGCTGGAAGGCCAGGTGGCCACGCCGACGGCATATCGCATTGGAAACAAGGTGTATCTGGTTACGGCTACGGCAGGGGCAAAAATCTACTATACGACAGACGGTTCGTTGCCGACTGCCGACAGTAACGAATATACCGGACCGATTACCGTCGGGGATTCCTTCCTGATTCGCGCCATTGCCGTGAAACCCGGCATGTACGACAGCTTCGCGGGCTGGTTCAATGCGGTTGTCACACCGGAAGGTGAGCCGCAGCCGAAGCCGCAGCCGAAGCCGCAGCCTGAGCCGAAGCCGCAGCCGAAGCCGCAGCCTGAGCCGAAGCCGCAGCCGAAGCCGCAGCCTGAGCCGAAGCCGCAGCCTGAGCCGAAGCCGCAGCCGAAGCCGCAGCCTGAGCCGAAGCCGCAACCGCAACCGCAAACGCCTGGAACGGCAGCGCCGGAGCCGGAAAGCGACGACCGGGAAGCGGAGGCCGATCCGGAACTCTTGCTTCCGGAACCCGTCCTGGATCCCGGGACCGGACTCGCCTCCATTGCCGTGGATCCCGCCGCGCTGCAAAAAGCGCTGGATCAGGCGGATGAGCGCAACGGCGTGAAAACGGTGATTTTAAAGATCCCGGAAACGGAACCGGAGGCTGTGGGTGCAGACGGGTGGCTGATCAACCTTCCGGCCGAATATGTGTCCGGCAAGTCCGGAATTCGCATCCAGCTGGCTGCATCCCGGTTTACCGTCACGGTTCCGGGGAACATGATACCCGAAGCCAGCCTGAATGGCGCGAAACTGGCGGGCATCTCCATCGTTGCTGCCGGTGCGGAAGCGGTGCCGGATGAAGTCAAATCGTCGGTGGGCAACCGTCCCGTCTGCAAGTTCGGACTCTATCTGGACGGCCAGCCGGTGATCTGGTTCAATCCGGATGCCGCGGTGACGGTCCGGTTGGCTTATCAACCGGACGCGCTTGAGGATCCGGAGCATCTGGTCATCCTGCAGATTGACGATCATGGCCATGTCACGCCGGTACCGAACGGTTATTACGATCCGGATTCCGGCCATGCCGTATTCCGCACCAACGGTTTCGCAACGTTCGCGGTCGCCTATGTGCACAAAACGTTCAAGGATCTGGGGAAACACGCCTGGGCGCAGCGGGCGATCGAAGTGCTCGCTTCCCGGGGCGTGATCAAGGGTGTGTCGGATACGGCGTTCCAGCCGCAATCCAACATCAAGAGAGCCGATTTCATCCTGCTTCTGGTCAGGGCGCTGGGACTCTCGGCGACAGTGACGGATTCGTTTGACGACGTGAAATCGGACGCTTACTACCATGAGGCGGTCGGAATCGCCAAACGTCTGGGCATCGCGCGCGGGGTCGGCGAGAACCGGTTCCGGCCGGATCAGGCCATCACCCGGCAGGAAATGATGGTGCTGGTTGCGCGAGCGCTGCAAGCGGCAGGTCGACCGCTGGCCGACGGGAATCCGCAGGCGCTGGGCGCGTTCGCGGACCGCGCGCAAGTGGCGGATTACGCGGCAAGCAGCGTGGCGTCCTTTGTGCAGGAAGGGTGGATCACGGGTTCGGCGGGCAAGCTTCGTCCGCTGGATCCTGCTACCCGCGCCGAAGTCGCCGTCTTGCTGTACCGGATCCTGAAACCGTAGGGCAAACCGAATGCAGACTGCCTTCGCTTGCGTGAAAAGGCGCCGGCCTTCAAGGCCGGCGCCTTCATCGTGGTACGCCCGGCAAGGGCGCCTGCGACGCGATCCATTTTTCTCGATTACCTTTCCTGCGACAAACTGGTGCCCGTGCAAGCGCAAATCGAGGCGATGTGCTTAACCGCCGCTCCGGGTGCCGGCGGGGACGCGCCTGGCGATCACGTAAGAGCGGTAGCCGCCGGACAGGTTTTTCACGCGGAAACCTTTCTGGGCCAGGATGCGCGAAGCGTAATAGCCGCGCTGGCCGACCTGGCAGTACACCCAGATTTCCTTGTCGCGCGGCAGCTCGCCGAGGCGGTCGCGCAATTCGTCCACCGGGATGTGGACGCTCCCCGGAATGTGGCCTGCGGCGTATTCCTCGGCCGTCCGCACGTCGACCAGGACGGAGAGAGAGATTCGCTGAAGGTGGGTCATTTTCATTCCGGCGCCGGTGGGTCAATTATAACCCGGCTGTGACAGTGTACCTGAATGAGCGGCTCGGATGATGGCGTACTCAAGGCGTGGTCCTTGGGAAATGTCCCGCAACACAAACAATGCCCTCCCGACTTCCTATTGGGAAGCGAGAGGGCTGAAAAGTATGCTTTCTCGTTACCTTGAGCTTTGTTAACCTTCGGAACCGCCGTATGCGGACCCGCATGTACGGTGGTGTGAGAGGCCGGGGGCTAGCCGCCCCCTCCTACTCGTTGTACGCCCGGCATGGGCGTCATCTCTACGGTGAAAGTCCGGAATGG